>JBBFMG010000108.1:0-8068 GCA_037478575.1 Burkholderiales bacterium
GGCTCGCCTGGATGGACAACACCAGCTGCACGATCAGAACGATGGCGATGACGGGAGCAGCAAAGCCGCCGATCAGGGCAACGATCACCTGCCGCGCGGTGGTCTTGGGAACGCCTGTGCTGTGTTCACTCATGATGGTTAAGGCCTTGTCTGGTTGCCGGAAAACAGAAGCCGCGGGAATCCCCACGTAAGGGTCCGGATTATACGGATTTCGACTTGGCCGGCCAAGCCGCCGCATGGAGTAAGCGCCTGAAACGCGCTATAATCGCGGCCCACGCGCCCGTAGCTCAGTTGGATAGAGTACAGCCCTCCGAAGGCTGGGGTCGGACGTTCGAATCGTCTCGGGCGCGCCAATATTTCTTCCAAAACGTGGGGTCAGGTCTTTACTTTATAGTCAAGCCCCTGATCGCCGCTAAAGCGCCTCCCACCTCTTGCGTGTGCCTTGCGGGTGTGTGGAAGCGGTGTGGCAGCGGCTCCCGGCACCGGCAACGGGGTGACTATAAAGTAAAGACCTGACCCCACGCCGGGGGTTGTGGCCCGCCTCAGATCCAGTAGGCGGCGGTGGTCATGACCTTGGAGGTCAGCTTCATTCCCAGGCGCACGGGCAGGGGCAGGGAGGCGCCGCCGTGCTCGAGGGCGGTGGTGGCGTGCCGCGCCTCGTCGATCTTCATCTGTTCCACGATGGCCCGGCTCTTGGCGTCCTGTGCCGGCAGGCGCGCGAGATGCCGGTCGAGATGGGCTTCCACCTGGCGCTCGGTTTCCGCGAGGAAGCCAAGGTTCCAGCGGTCCCCCAGCGCCCCCGCGAGCATGCCGATGGCAAGCGACCCGGTGTACCAGAGGGGGTTGAGGTAGCTCTTGTGGGAACCCAGCTCCTTGAGCCGGGTTTCGCACCAGTTGAGGTGTTCGGTTTCCTCCTGGGCCGCCTGTTCCAGGGCGGCGCGCGCCGCGGGATTGCGGGCGGTGAGGGCCTGCCCCTGGTAGAGCGCCTGGGCACACACCTCGCCACTGTGGTTGACGCGCATGAGGCCTGCGGCGTGGCGCTTCTCCTCGTCGGTGAGCGCCGGCTCGGGCAGGTCCTTCCCGGGCCGCGGCCGCACCGTGGGCGCGGGGGCAAACACGGTGCGCAGACCCTTGTCGAAGGCGATGATGAGCGTGTCCAGGTTCAGCATGTGCCGGTAAATCCCAGTTGTCTTGCCACGAGCACCACGGGATGCAGCACCTTCACCGCGTGGCCCGCCTCGCGCAGCCCAAACGCCAGCCAGCGCGCGCAGCCAAAGTTGGTGCTCACCCATAACCGCGGGGGGCGATCCCCCGCTGCCGGCATTTTATCAGCCCGCAGACGGCGGGCGAGGGTCGGCTGCCGCAGGAAATACAGACCTGCGGCGCCGCAGCACTGGTCGTTGCCCGGCAGGGGCACCGCGCGCAGGCCCGGGATGCGCTTTAGCAGCGCATACACATCCGCGGCGTTAGCCAGCACGTTGCGGCTGCTGCAGGGCTCGTGCACGGCCACGGTCTCGTCACAGCGAGTCGGCGCGAGCCGTTCCCAGCCCGGGGCCCGGGCAAGAAACGAAACCACGTCTGTGGCGCGCCGGGCGAAGGCGGCGCCCGCCTCCCCGTGTCGACCGTATTCCACCAGGCTCGCGCCACAACCGCTGGCGCAAAACAGGATGGGCGCTTTAGCCCCCTGCCGGTCCGCCTCCCCGAAGACCCCAATGTTCCGCCGTGCAGCCAAAGCCGCCCGGGCCGGATCGCCGCCGTGCTGGTGCATCGCCCCGCAGCAGGTCTGGCTGCGGGGCACGCGCACCTCGAACCCCAGCCTGGTGAGCAGGAAAATCGCGGCCCGCAGGGTTTCGGCATCGGCCAGGCGCGCCACGCACCCCAGAAACAGCCACACCGTCCCCTGCGGCTCACCCCGGGCAGGATAGACCGACCGGAAACGCCAGCCCGCCGGCGCGAGCAGCAGCGGCGAGGTCAGCAATCCCGGCAGCCAGCGCGCCGGGCCCCGCGGCGGACTGCCCTTCTCCACCAGCAGCGCGCGCGCGCCGTCGATGATCTCGCCGTAACGCACCCCGGCGGGACACACCGCCTCGCAGGCACGGCAGGCCAGGCAGCGGTCCAGATGGGCGACCAGGGCCGGCTCCGGACCAATCACCCCCTCCGCCAGCGCACGCGCCAGCATCACCCGGCCGCGGGGCGAATCTGCCTCCGATTCCAGCTTGCGGTAGGTGGGGCAGTGGGGCAGGCACAGACCGCAGGCAACACAGCGGCCAGCCTCGGCGAGCAGGGATGTCATGACCTTCGGCCGGGGTCAGGCCTTTACTTTATACTTGGTCAGCAGCCGCGCGAGCGCCGCCGGCGGCTCCTGGTCGAAGACCCGCTGAATCTGGGAAATGCGTGGGGCGGAAACGCCCGCCAGCGCCGCCGTCTCCCGCAGGCCGAGATTGGCCGCCCGCCGCAGCAGGTACACCCACGACTGGAAGGCCGGCTGGTGGCTTCGGCGGCGCACATCCTCCGCACTGCAGCGGTAGATCCGGCACACCTCCTCCAGCAATCCGTCCGGGTTCGGCCGGGCGGGCAGGCGGTGCCCCCGCGGCACGCCGCTCACCTCGCTCGCCGCGGCCAGCCGTTCCATGCGCGCAAGAAAATCGTCCGACCCCAAATAGATCTGGCTGCGCAGCTTCTGCCAGGGCGATTCCGCCCCGATGCCGGCGCGCACGAAACGCTGGTACGCCTGCCGCGCCGCCGCCGGATCCTCCCCAAACTGCGCCAGCACCCAGTCCGCGCGCAACCAGCCCGGCGCCGCCACCTTGCCCACCGTGGCCCGGTAGCTGCTCCAGGCCCAGTCCTCCGGTCGCTTCACCAGACCGGCGCGCACCGGGTTCAACACCACATAGCGGCACAGCTCCAGCAGATAGCTGTCACGGTCCACCAAGATGCTCTTGTACCGCCCCTGCAGCACATGCCCCACACGCCCGTGGCGGCGGTTGAACGCCTGCGTGTAAACGCCGTTGAGCCGCCGCATCCCCGCCACCAGGTTGGCTTCGGGCGTCTCCAGCAGCAGGTGGTAATGGTTGCCCATGAGGCAATACGCGTAGAGCCGCCAGCGTTGCTGCTGCACCTCCCGGGCCAGCAGGTCGAGAAAGCGTTGCCGATCGGCATCGTCGAGAAAGATCTCCTCCCGCCCGTCACCGCGGGCGGTGATGTGATAGACGGCACCGGGGAATTCCAGACGCAGGGGACGTGTCATGGGACCAGTCTATGCGCAATGCGCTATAAAGTAAAGGCCTGACCCCAGATGCGGATCATGCCACAGATGCCAGATGCGCCGGATGCGAGGGACTGCGGGCGTCGTCAGCGGACACTTCCCGCGACATATTCAGCCGCGAACCGTGTGCCCTCGCGCTGATCGATGAGCGTCAAAGCGCGATGACAGTAGTCCGGCGCATCGACCACGAGGTCCAGCAATACCGCCAGCTTCGCGAGTTGCTCCGTGCTGAGGTCCTGCCAGCGTTCCGTGTCGCGCACAAAAATGGCGTCGGCCCACAGTGCTTGCATGCGCGTACCCCGAACGGGGGTGGCGGTGGCGTAGCAGCCGAGAGGGCGGCTGGCAATGCCGTCAAAGGCGAAGAAGCTGAACCCTTTCCCGCGCAGAAAGCTGTCCACTTCCGCAAAAAGCGGCTGATTTTTGTAGAGCGGCACAAACTCGACTTCCGTCCAGATGAGCAAGGCTTGCTCGAGCAGGGTGCCGGCCCCCTGAAAGACATCGAGCTCCGCGCCCTGGACATCGATCTTGAGCATGTCCATGGCACCGAGTCCGGGCACGTCCTTGAGGGCGACCGTCCGCACCGCGTGTTCCGCCACCGGCCGCACCACCTCGCCCAGCCCCTGAAAGCGCTCCAGCAGGGGCACATTGGGCGGATAGAGGGACCCCGTCATGAACCAGTTCGTCTCGTGAAACTTCGCCTCGCCACCGCGGCCAACGAAGGCCGGGATGAAGCGGAACGTGCCATGCCCCCCGTACATGGCCGAAAGTTTTTGGCACTCCTGTTCGTCGGGCTCGAAACCCGTCACCTGCGCGGCGTCGAGGAGAATGAGCGGCGCATAGGGCTCGGTCAGCCTGCCATGGGAACTCGCGCCCACATCGACCACCGCCACCTTGCCCGCCCGCTCCCGCACCGCGCGCGGCAGCCGTCCGAATACCAGCTCCCGCCAAAGCAGCGCGTTGGCGGAGCGCTCGTCATCAAACAGCGGGTGGGCGGGCGAGATGGCAGGCCGGGCACCGCGGCGCAGCGCGAGCAGCAAGCCGATACGGTCCGTCCGCGGGGAATGGAAGGGGTTGGCGAGCAGCTCCACGAGCAGCCGCTCATCCACCGCAAAATAGGAGGAGAAACTGCGCCGCCGCAGCAGGAACTCCTGCAGCGCCGCAGCCAGCCACGCCGGCGGCGGAGCCGGTTCCAGCGCCGCATAATCCGAAAGGGGAGGCAGGAACGGCCAGGCGGGACCACTGCCCTGGGCCAGCAACCCCAGTAGCTGCCCCGTCAGCTCCAGCGCCGCCTCCCGCAGGCCGAATTGGTCCAGCGCGAAAAGCCGCAGCAGCCAGACTGCCAGATCCCCCGCGCCGGAGCGGGAGAGCTCAGCCGTCGCCTCCAGGGCGAACGCCAGCGCGGCCACCCGTTCCGCCGCGGTGTGCTCGTCGCCACCGGCTTCCAGGCAGGCTTCCAGCGCCAGCCAGAAAGGCGCGGGAACCTGGGCGCGGCGTGCCTGCCACGCCGCGCCGAAGGGCCGTGTCCAGGGCTGTCGGGCGAGCCGCTCGAGCACGACGGCCGGCCGGGCCTGACGGTGTCCCCAGGCCTCGAAGGCCGCCTGCACCGCAGGCCCCCGGGCCAGCCGCCCCCGTTGGGCAAGGATGTCGGCCCGGTCCGGTTTGACCGCGAACAGGTTGAGCAGGAAGCCGTCGGATCCCGCCTCCTCGAACGGCGCCAGGGCCTGCGCGCCCGGAATCAGCCGGTAGATGTCATAACCCAGGGCGCGGAAGTCTTCGATCAGCCCCTCGTTCACCACGCCGCCGTGTTTCAGCTCGAACATGACCACCGGGCTCTGGCTGGAAAAGAAACGGCGTCCGCCACGCAGCACGGCCCGTTCCTCGCCTTCCACGTCCAGCTTCACGAAAGTTACCGGGCCAGGCTTCTGCTCTTCGATGAAGCGGTCCAGGGTCATGAGGCGTATCGTCTCGCTTGCCTCGCCCTCACCCGAGAGGCTGGAAAGTTCCGTGTTGAGCCCGGTGGCGATGCGCGCTTCCCCTTCCCGGTCTGAGAGTCCCGCGGCAATCCACGTTACCCGGTCCCCGAACCCGTTCTCGGCAATGGCGGCGGCCAGCATCTCTCCGGCGCCGCGCGTGGGTTCGAAGGCGATCACCTGCCGCGCGCCCGCCGCGGCAAGCGAAAGCGCGTACACCCCGTGGTTGGCGCCAATGTCCAGCGCAAGCATGTCCAGCTCCGCCAGCCGCCGCACGAAACCAATCTCGTCCTCGAACCAGTCCTCCTGCTCCAGCAGCACATAGGTGCTCATCTGTTCCAGGGTGGGGCGCACGCACAGTCTCACGCCCGGTTGCAGCGTCACCACCCAGTGTCGTCCGGTTTCCACGCCTGCCTCCACGATGAAAAGGCAGGAATGATAACATCCCGGTTTTTGCAGCCACCGCCATGGATCTCGCCACCCAGCTCCGCCTTGCCGCGGAACACGTCCACGCTCAGCACTACGCCGAGGCCGAGCGCCTCTACCGTCAGATCCTCGCGCTTCAGCCGGATGAGCCCAACGCCCTCTACGGCCTGGGGGTGGTGGCCATGGCGGCCGGCGCCCATGGGGATGCGGCCCGGCTCATCCAGGCCGCGCTGAAAAAGCAGCCCAAGGCCGGGCTGTGGTACCAGACGCTGGGCGATGCCCTGCGCTACGCGGGCCGCGCCGACGAGGCCCGCGAGGCCTATGCCCGGGGCGCCCGGCTCCTGCCCGGCGAGCCCCTGCTCCACAACAACCTGGGCGCGGCCTGTCAGGAGACAGGGCGCATCGAGGAGGCCGCGCGCGCCTTCCGCCGCGCCGTGGATCTCGCCCCCAATGATCCCCTCTATCTCACCAATCTCGCCAGCGCCCTGCAGAAACTGGAGCGCTACGAGGAGAGCATCGTTTGGGCCGAACGGGCCACCCGCAGCGCCCCGGACTACGCCCCGGCCTGGATCAATCTCGGCGCGGGGCAGCTTGCCCTCGGGCAGTTCCCGGAGGCCGAGGCCGCCTTCCGACGCGCCCTCTCCCTTCTCGACCTGCCGGAAACCCGGGACAACCTCGCCGAGGCCCTGCGCTGCCAGGGCCGGTACGAGGAGGCGGAGGCCCTCCTCGCTCCCCTCCTGGCCAAGGGCGCCACGAGCCACACCTACATCATCGCCGCCCAATGCCTGCGCGGCCGGCGCGCCTACACCCAGGCGGATGCCCTGCTGCGGGAAGCCTGCGCGCGCTTCCCCGATGACCGCTCCCTGTGGTTCGGCGTCGCCCAAAACCTGGGCGATCAGGGCCGGATCGCCGAGGCGCTGGCCCTCACGGACGAGCTCCGCGCCCGCTTCCACGACCCGGCGGCCAACGCTTCTCTGGTCGCCTTCTGGCTCAACGCCGTGGAAGCCACGCCCGACCGGGCGCTTGCCGAGGCCAGGGCGGCCGCAGCGGCCCTGGGCCCCATGGCCCGCAGGGGACCCAGGCTCCCGCCCCTGGGCACGCGCAAGCTGCGGGTGGGCTACCTCTCACCGGACTTGAAGCGGCACTCGGTCGCCTTCTTCTTCGAGGCCCTGCTGGCCAATCATGACCGCAGCCGCTTCGAGATCGTCTGCTACCAGGCAAACGAAATGTCCGACGCCGTCACGGAACGCCTGCGCCAGCACGCCGATGCCTGGCGGCAGGTCGCCAGGTGGCAGGACGAAGGCGTTGCCCGCAAGGTGCGCGAGGACCGCATCGACATCCTGGTGGATCTGGCCGGCTGGACCGCTGGCACCCGCCTGGGCGTCTTCGCCCGCAAGCCGGCACCCATCCAGGTGACCTACCTCGGCCACCCCAACACCACGGGGCTTGCCACCATCGACTACCGGCTCACCGACCCCTGGGCCGACCCCGAGGGCCTCACCGATCCCTGGTACACGGAAACCCTCTGGCGCCTGCCCCGGGTCTTCCTCGCCTACACCCCGCCGACCGAGGCGCCGCCGCCCCGTGCCACCCGGCCGGACGGCCCCTTCACCTTCGGCAGCTTCAATGCGGCGCACAAACTCAGCGACAGGCTGTTGCGCCTGTGGGGCCGCATCCTCACCGCCGTGCCCGACGCCCGGCTTTTCCTCAAGACCGGCGCCTTCGCCGATGCCGGCGTGCGCGAGCAGTTCCTCACCCGGCTGCGCGGACTGGGCATCCCGCCGGAACGCATCGAGCTCGCGCCCTGGGCCCGGGACATCGGCGAACATCTGGGCCTCTATCACCGTGTGGATCTGGCCCTGGACACCTTCCCCTACCACGGCACCACCACCACCTGCGAGGCCCTGTGGATGGGCGTGCCCGTGCTCACCCTGGCGGGCACCACCCATGCCTCCCGGGTGGGGTGCAGCCTGCTCCAGGCAGTTGGGCTCACCGAGCTCGCCGCCCCGGACGACGAAGCCTATGTCAGCCTCGCCGTCGCCCTCGCGCGGGATCCCACCCGTCTCGAAAGCCTGCGCCGGGGCTTGCGCGAGCGCATGGCCGCCTCCCCCCTCACCGATGGGGCCGGTCTCGCCCGGGCCGTGGAGGCGGCCTATCTGGAAATGGCCCGGCGGGCGCGCTGACCCTTTCGGTTCCGGACAGCCCGCGCCAGGCCGGGCAGTGTCCCCAATCATCGCGGCTGAAGCCGCTCCCACAGGCCCCCTCCCCCTTGATGGGAGAGGTCGGGGTGCGGGTGAAGGGTTGGCCCTTCAGCCCTGCGACACCCAATAGAGTTGCAGTGGGAGGCGCTTTAGCGGCGACCCGGGCCTGAAGCCACTTTGTGGGAGGCGCTTCAGCGGCGACCAGG
>JBBFMG010000109.1:0-8064 GCA_037478575.1 Burkholderiales bacterium
CCGCCACTGCCCGTCATCACCACGTTCATGTCGGTGTCGCAGCTGGAATCCTCGGCATAGTCGAGATCCAGCACCGGCACGCCCTGGTAGATGCCCACCGACACCGCGGCGACGAAGTCGCGGATGGGGGATGCTTCGAGCAGGCCCTGCCCGATGAGCCAGGTGACGGCATCGTGCACGGCCACGAAGGCCCCCGTGATGCTGGCGGTGCGGGTGCCGCCGTCCGCCTGGATCACGTCGCAATCCACGTGGATGGTGCGCTCGCCCAGTCTGGTGAGGTCCACCACCGCGCGCAGGGAGCGGCCGATCAGGCGCTGGATTTCCTGGGTGCGCCCGGACTGTTTGCCCCGCGCCGCCTCGCGCTCGGTGCGGGTCCCGGTGGAACGGGGCAGCATGCCGTATTCCGCCGTGACCCAGCCGCCACCGGTGCCCTTCACATGGGGCGGCACCTTGTCCAGCACGCTGGCGGTGCAGATGACGCGGGTGTCACCGCATTCGATCAGCACGGCCCCTTCGGCGTGCTTGGTGTAGCGGCGGGTGATGCGCACGGGGCGCAGCTCATCGGGTCGG
Source organism: Burkholderiales bacterium (assembly GCA_037478575.1). Classification (GTDB taxonomy): domain Bacteria; phylum Pseudomonadota; class Gammaproteobacteria; order Burkholderiales; family Thiobacteraceae; genus Thiobacter. The sequence continues at coordinate 571 of JBBFMG010000109.1, forward strand.
CGCTGGCTGGGACGCATGGCAGGAGCTGGGGACAAAGAACCGGGCGCCCATTATCCCAGATTCCCGCCCGGCTTGCCGATCGCCCTACTTGGAATATTTGCGGATGGCTTCCTGGATTTCCGCGATGGCCTTTTCGATGTCGGCCTCGGTGATGGGTGTCCGGCCGGCGGGATCGCGTGCCACGCTGAAGGGATCGAGCTGGGTGCTCACCTCGTCCATGGGCATGGCATGGGTGGTGACCAGCTCCTCGGGCAGGCTGCGCTTGACGGGTTCACCCCAGGTCATGCCGATGGCGGAGAGGTTGTCTCCATCCTCGCCGCCACGGAATTCCGCATGGTCCAGCAGCTCCGGCACGGCGCTGGTAATGGTGTAGGTATCCAGGATGGAGGCGATCTCCGTCTCCGAGAGCACACTCCAGACGCCGTCGGTGCACAGCAGGAGGGTATCGCCCTGCTGGATGGGCACGCGCCGGGACAGTTCCACCTCGGGCGGCAGCAGTCCCCCCAGGCAGTTGTAGATCTTGTTGCGCTCCGGATGGGTGAGCATTTCGGCCTCGCTGATGCGGCCCTGGTCAAAGAGCTGCTGCACCTTGGAGTGGTCATGGGTGCGCGCGATGAGCTTCATGCCCCGGAAGAAATACAGGCGCGAATCCCCCACGTGGGCCCAGCAGGCGGTGTTGTTCTGCACCACGCAGGCGACACAGGTGGTGCGCGGCGACTCCAGCAGCCCGTGCTTGTCGGCATAGGCGGTGATCGCCTTGTGTGCCGAGTGCAGGGCGTGGTTGAGGAAGGCCAGCGGATCCTTGAGCAGCGGCCGCGCGTGTTTCTGGAACAGGTCCGTGACCATCTGCACCGTGATCTGGGCGGCCACCTCGCCGTGGAAATGGCCGCCCATGCCATCGGCCACCACCATGAGCAGCGCGTCCCGGCTGTAGGAATAGGCCACGCGGTCCTGGTTGTATTTGCGCCCGCCCTGGCGGCTGGCCTGGGAGATGGAGAATTTCATGGGCGCCGCTCAGAAGATTTCCTTGGTGAGGGTGGTCTTGATGCTGTCGATGAGGGATTTTTTCTTTTCCGGTGCGGGCACCACTTCCATCAGCGCCTTCTGCAGCTGGAATACGCTCTGGGGGCGGTCCATGTAGTTGAGCTGCAGGCACCAGTCGATGATGTCCAGCAACTGGTCCGAATACTGGCCGCCCCACAGCTTGCGCGCCGAGGCCAGCTTGTCGTTCTGCAGGCGCTGGTCGGCGGCCTGGGGCGCGAAGCCCGCCAGACAGGCGAACATGCTGGCGCCGACGCTGTAGATGTCGGTCCAGGGGCCGAGGATGTCCCGGTTCTTGTATTGCTCGGGCGCGGCAAACCCCGGCGTGTACATGGGCGACAGCCGGCTTTTTTCATTGGTGAGGGTCTGGCGGGCGGCTCCGAAATCCAGCAGCACCGGCGAGCCGTCGATGCGGATGTAGATGTTGGCCGGCTTGATGTCCAGATGCAGGATCTTGTGCGTGTGCACCTCGCGCAGGCCGTTGAGCATTTCCGCGAATACGCGCCGGATGAAACTTTCCTTGACCGTGCGCTTGCGCGACTGGATTTCCTCCTGCAGGGTCTTGCCGCGCTCGTAGCGCATGACCATGTACACCGTCTCGTTGGCGCGGAAGAAATTGATCACGCGCACCACGTTGGGGTGGTTGATCTTGGCCAGGGCGCGCCCTTCCTCGAAGAAGCATTTCATGCCGTAGCGGAAGGTGGCCAGGTTCTCGGCGGTGGTGGCCTGCACCACGGAACCCTCCTCCCGCAGCACCAGCTGGCTGGGCAGGTATTCCTTGATCGCCACGGGCACGCCGTTTTCGTCGTGGGCGAGATAGACGATGGAAAAACCGCCCCCCGAGAGCTGCTTGGCGATCTTGTAGTTCAGCAGCTGATAGCCATCCGGAAGCGCCCGGTTGGGTTGTGTCGCCATCTGTGAGAGCCCGAATGTGTGCTTCTGTTTGACAAACCGCGGGTTTGTTGCCATTTTCGGCATTTGCCCGGGGGAAGTCAAAGGGCGTTTTTGGGAGCAGCGTCAATGATCTACAGCATGACCGGCTATGCCGTGGCAAGCCGGGAGTTGCCCAACGGCACCCTCAACCTGGAACTCAAGTCGGTCAACAGCCGCTATCTCGATCTCCAGTTCCGCATCGCCGAGGAATTCCGGGCGCTGGAACCGCTGCTCAGGGAAACCATCATGGGTCGGCTGTCCCGGGGCAAGGTGGAATGCCGGCTGGGCCTGACGCCCAATACAGGCGAGGCCGCGGCGCTCAACGTGAATCGCGCCCTGCTGGACAGGCTGCTGGAGCTGGCGACCGACATCCGCGCGGCCGCTCCCGACACCGTGCCGCTGTCGGTGGCGGACATCCTGCGTTGGCCGGGCATGATCGCAGTGGAGGAGGTGTCGCGGGAGACGGTGCGCGAGGCGGTGCTGGCGCTCATTACCCAGGCGCTGGATGAACTCAACGCCACCCGGGCGCGGGAGGGGGAGAGGCTGGGCGGGCTGATCCGGGAACGGGTGGCGGCCATGCGCACCCTGGCGGAACGGGTGCGGCCGCGCCTGCCGGTGGTGATCGCCGCGCTGCAGGAGAAACTGGCGGCGCGCCTGCGGGAAGCGGGCGCCGCGGCCGACGACGAGCGCCTGCGTCAGGAGATCGTCCTGTTCGCCCAGCGCGTGGACGTGGACGAGGAGCTGTCCCGGCTCATGACCCATCTGGACGAGGTGGAGCGGGTGCTGGCCAAGGGCGGGGCGGTAGGCAAGCGCCTCGACTTTCTCATGCAGGAACTGCACCGCGAGGCCAATACCCTGGGCTCCAAGTCCATGGACGCGGAGGTCTCCCAGATCGCCATGGAGCTCAAGGTGCTGATCGAGCAGATGCGGGAGCAGGTACAGAACATCGAGTGAGGAAAAGACATGTCGGGAAACGTGTTCGTGGTGTCGGCGCCCTCCGGCGCCGGCAAGACCAGCCTGGTGCGGGCGCTCCTGGAAGCCGACCCCCAGGTGAGGCTGTCCGTGTCCTACACCACGCGCCCGCCGCGGCCCGGCGAAGTGGACGGCGTGCACTACCACTTCGTGTCCGTGGAGCAGTTCATGGAGATGCTCAATCGGGGCGATTTCCTGGAAAGCGCCCAGGTCTATGGCAACTACTACGGCACGTCCCAGCGCTGGATCGAGGAACAGCTCGCGGCCGGCACCGACATCCTGCTGGAGATCGACTGGCAGGGGGCGGCCCAGATCCGGCGCCTGATGCCCAGAGCGGTGTCCATATTCATCCTGCCGCCCTCGCTGGAGGCGCTGCGGGCGCGCCTCCAGGGGCGTGGCCAGGATACGGAGGAGGTGATCGAGCGGCGCCTCGCGGCTGCGCGCGAGGACATGAGCCACGTGGGGGAATTCGACTATGTTATCATTAACGACGATTTCTCCACGGCCAGTCAGGATCTACAGGCCGTGGTGCGCGCCCAGCGCCTGCGGGTGGAAGGCCAGCTGGCCCGCCACGCGTCCCTGCTCAAGGAGCTTTTGGGCTAAAGGGCGCATTCCCGAAATTCCCATGAGGTCACCATGGCACGCATCACCGTAGACGATTGCCTGAAACACATTCCCAACCGCTTCGAGCTGGCCCTGGCCGCCACCGCCCGCGCACGCCAGATCGCCAACGGCGCCACCCCCCTGGTGGAACCCAACCGCGACAAGCCCACGGTGATCGCCCTGCGCGAGATCGCCGCGGGCAAGGTGGGGCTGGAAGTGCTCAACAAGGGACAGGCCTGACGCCCGCCTTCTGCTGCCACGCGAGCGCCATGATCGCCCATGCACCTGATCGAGCTTCGTGAGCAGCTAACCTACCTCAAGCCCGAAGACGTCGCCCTCGTCGAAAAGGCTTACCAGTTCAGCAAGCAGGCCCACGAGGGCCAGTTCCGCAAGAGCGGCGAACCCTACATCTCCCATCCGGTGGCGGTGGCCAGCCTGCTGGCCAAATGGCATCTGGATGCCCAGGCCCTGTGCGCCGCCCTGCTCCACGACGTGGTGGAGGACACCCAGGTCTCCCAGGAGGAGATCGCCGCCCAGTTCGGCAAGTCCGTGGCCGAGCTGGTGGATGGGGTGTCCAAGCTGGACAAGATCGAGTTCCAGACCGAGGCCCACCAGCAGGCGGAGAATTTCCGCAAAATGCTGCTGGCCATGGCGCGTGACGTGCGCGTCATCCTCATCAAGCTGGCGGACCGGCTGCACAACATGCGCACGCTGGATGCCATGCCGCCCGACAAGCGCAAGCGCATCGCCCGGGAAACCCTGGAAATCTATGCCCCCATCGCCAACCGCCTGGGACTCAACGCCCTCTACCAGGAACTGGAAGACCTCGCCTTCCGCTACCTCTATCCCACCCGCTACCAGGTGCTGGCCAAGGCGGTCAAGGCGGCACGGGGCAACCGGCGGGCCATCATCGAGAAGGTGCAGGAGGCCATCGCCCAGAAACTGAAGGAAGCGGGCATCGAGGCCACGGTCACCGGCCGTGAGAAGCATCTCTACAGCATCTACCGCAAGATGCAGGAAAAGGGCCTGAGCTTTTCCGAGGTGTTCGACATCTACGGCTTCCGGGTGGTGGTGAAGGACGTGCCCAGCTGCTATCTCGCCCTGGGGGCGCTGCACAGCCTGTACAAGCCCATTCCGGGCAAGTTCAAGGACTATATCGCCATCCCCAAGGCCAACGGCTATCAGTCCCTGCACACCCACCTGTTCGGTCCCTTCGGTACCCCCATCGAGGTGCAGATCCGCACCCAGGAAATGCACAAGGTCGCCGAGGCGGGCGTGGCCTCCCACTGGCTGTACAAGACCGGGGAGGAACCCATCGACAGCGCCCAGCAGAAGGCCCACCAGTGGCTGCAGAGCCTGCTCGAGATCCAGAGCCAGTCCGGCGACGCGGTGGAATTCCTGGAACACATCAAGGTGGACCTGTTCCCGGACGAGGTTTATGTGTTCACCCCCAAGGGCAAAATCATGGCCCTTCCGCGCGGGGCCACGGCCGTGGATTTCGCCTACGCCGTGCACACCGACGTGGGCAATCACTGTGTCGCGGTGAAGATCAACAACGAACTCGCGCCCCTGCGCACCGAGCTCAGGAACGGCGATCAGGTGGAAATCATCACCTCCCCCACGGCCCGCCCCAATCCGGTCTGGCTCAACTACGTGGTCACCGGCAAGGCCCGCTCCCACATCCGGGCCTGGCTCAAGCGCATGCGCACGGAGGAGGCGGCCAGCCTGGGCGAGCAGCTGCTGGCCCAGGCCCTGCGCGCCCTCAACAGCGAGCTGTCGCGCATCGACGAGGCCCACTGGAATGAGCTGCTGCGGGAATACGGACTGTCCAGCAAGCAGGAACTGCTGGCCGAGATCGGGCTGGGCAAGCGGCTCAACCTGGTGGTGGCGCGCCGCCTGCTGGCCATCGGCGAGGAGCCTGCCGACCGCAAGGCCTTGGGTGCCATCACCATCCGTGGCACGGAAGGTCTGGCGGTGCAGTTCGCCAAGTGCTGCCGGCCGATCCCGGGCGACCCCATCATCGGCTTCATCAACAAGGACCAGGGACTGGTGATCCACACCCATGATTGCCCGGCGGTGGCGAAATACCGGGAGGATCCGGACAAATGGGTGGACGTGGAATGGGACCCGGATACCCGCCGGCTGTTCGAGGTGAGCCTGAAACTGGTGGTGGCCAACCAGCGCGGGGTGCTGGCCAAGGTGGCGGCGGCCATCGCCGGGGCCAACTCCAACATCGAGAACGTGAGCATGGAGGAGGAACCGGGCAGCGCCTACACCTCCATGTATTTCACCCTGCAGGTGGAGGATCGCAACCACCTGGCGCGGGTGATGCGCGAGCTGCGCAAGATCCCGGACGTGGCGCGCATCTCGCGCATGAAGGGGTGAGTGGATTTGCGCCGGGGGGCCGCGGTTGGCACCGTCGGCCTGGCCCCCGGTGGAGCAAGCGAACCGGCAACGACGAGGATGAATCGGAAATGAGCAGACAAATCATCAGGACGGACCAGGCGCCCCAGGCCATCGGCACCTACTCCCAGGCGGTGCGTGTGGGCGACACTGTGTATCTTTCGGGCCAGATTGGACTGGATCCGGCCAGCATGACCCTGGTGGAGGGCATCGAAAACCAGATCCACCAGGTGTTCCGCAACCTGCGGGCGGTGGCCCAGGCGGCGGGCGGCAGCCTGGCCGACGTGGTGAAGCTCAATGTCTTCCTCACTGACCTCGGCCACTTTGCCCGGGTGAACGAGATCATGGCCCAGTATTTCCGCGAGCCCTATCCGGCGCGTGCGGCGGTGGGGGTGGCTTCTCTGCCCCGGGGCGCGCTGGTGGAGGCGGATGCGGTCATGGTCATCGGCGCGTGAGGTTGCGGGGGTGAAGCGCGGGGCGCCGCCGGCACCGGGCGCGCCGGAAGGGATCATCGCCAGTGCGCCGCAGGCGCTGCGCGGGAAGCTGCAAAAACTGGGCATCCGGCGCGACTTCGATCTGGTGCTGCACCTGCCCCTGCGCTATGTGGACGAGACCCACCTCTATCCCATCCGCGCGGCGCCCTTCGGCCGCACCGTGCAGGTGGAAGGGGTGGTGGTCAAGGCCGAGGTGCGGTTCCGGCCGCGCCGCCAGCTCCTATGCCTGATCGAGGATGCCAGCGGCAGCCTCTACCTGCGCCTTTTGCATTTCTACCCCAACCAGGTGAAGGCCCTCGAGGAGGGCACGCGTGTGCGCCTGCTGGGGGAGATACGCCAGGGTTTCCTCGGGCCGGAAATGGTGCATCCCCAGTTTCGGGTGGTGAAGGAGAACGCGCCCCTCAAGGACAGCCTCACGCCGGTCTATCCCACCACCGCCGGTTTGTCCCAGCCGGCCCTGCGCAGCCTGGTGACCAAAGCGCTGGAGCGCGCCGATCTCAGCGACACCCTGCCCGAGGCCCTGCGGGCGGAACTGGGCCTGCCGGAATTCGGCGCCGCCGTGCGCTATCTGCACCAGCCGCCGCCCGATGCGTCCCCGGCGCAACTGGAGGGACGCGACCATCCCGCCTGGCAGCGGCTCAAGTTCGACGAGCTCCTCGCCCAGCAGCTTTCCCTGCGCCGCCATCACCAGCGCCGGCGCCAGCGGGGTGCCCCGGTGCTGGACAGGCAGGGAGAGCTGACTGCCCGCCTGCGCACCCGGCTGCCCTTCCGGCTCACCGCCGCCCAGGAGCGGGTGGTGGCCGAGATCGCGCGGGATCTTGCTGAGCCCCATCCCATGCACCGGCTGCTGCAGGGGGACGTGGGCAGCGGCAAGACCGTGGTGGCCGCGCTGGCCGCCGCCACCGCCATCGACGCGGGCTGGCAGTGCGCCTTGATGGCGCCGACCGAAATCCTGGCCGAGCAGCACTTTGGCAAGCTGGTGCAGTGGCTCGAGCCGCTGCTGCAGCCGCTGGGGCGCAGCGTGGCGTGGCTGACCGGGGCGCAGCCG
>JBBFMG010000110.1:0-7913 GCA_037478575.1 Burkholderiales bacterium
GATCGCCGAGCTCACGCCTTAGGCGCCGCGATCAGGGGCAGACCCGCCGCCACCGGCGGCACGCCATACCAGCTCCAGCTGCGCGCCGCAAGGAGCGCGGTCCTTACCACCCGGGCATACACCGCCTCCTCCGACAGATGGAGAAACTGGGCGATGTCGCGGTAGTCGTCCGGCAGCGCCGGATCGTCCCAGCCGTTGGCGAGATGCCGCGCCAGCCGCACCGCGAGGGCCACGTTCTTCACCCGCGGATGGTCGGCATGGTCCTCGTCCATCAGTGTCTGGAGGAGCTCCGGCAGATGCCAGGCCCGCACCAGGGCCAGCTGCAGCTCGATGCCCCGGAAGCCGAACACCCTTTTCTGCGCCTCCGCGCTGCGCAAGCCCGGCTCCCGCTGCAGGAGAGTCCGCACCATCATCATCAGACGCGGCGCGAAACACCACATGAGCATTTCCGCCAGATCCCGCAGCAGGGCCGCCACCATCACCTCGTCTGATTCGATGTCGTGACGCAGCGCCGCCCAGTCCTGGGCAAACAGCGCGGCATGGCGCGCCCGGCTCATGGCCCGACGCAGGCCGGTGAGGCCCGCCACCTGGTCTCTGAGCACTGCTTCCGCCACGGGCAGGTTGGAAAAGTGCCGGAAGAAGGGAGTGGTACCCACCATCATGAGCGCATGGGCGATGGTGGTGATGTCGCGGCTCTGCCGCCGGCTGTGATGCACCTGCAGGAAGCGCAGCACCCGCAGGGTCATGAGCGGGTCGTGCATGATGGCATCGGCCAGCTCCCGCGCATCGAGGTCGTCCTCCCGGGCCCTGAAATGGGCAAGCGTCTCCACGGTGCGCTGGAGCACCGGCACGTCCACCTGGTCGAAGTACTGGACCCAGGCCTGCACGTCCTTGAGTGGCCGGTCGATCATGGTCATCCGCCGCAAATCGCCTCACCGATATAACGGCCGGATCGGTGCCGACTTTACCGCTTTGCGGGGGGAAAGAGGCGGGGGCGAAGCCCCGGCGGGAACCTGGCCCCCTGCAGCCCAGGGGGAGAGCCAGGCCGGGAGGATCCCCAGGGGATCATTGGGGGGGGCAGGCGGCGGGCCTGGGTCGATGCGTGCCCTAGTAGGGCAGAATCCGGCCCGCGTGAAAAGCTGGAAAGCCCTCCGCGGGCCCGCTGGCGGGGTCCAGTGATGTCCCCTCGGAAGGCCGTCGTCGCGCGCCATTTAGGCGCGGGCGCGCCTTGTCTAGAAGGGAATGTCGTCCTCGAAATCCTCGAAGTCCCCGGCCTTCTTCGCAGGTTTGGTGGCCCCGCCGGCGGGCGCGGGCGCCGGACGCTCCTGCACCTCGAAGCCGTTGCCGGCCGACCCGCTGGCGCGGCCACCCAGCATCTGCATGCGGTCGGCAACGATCTCGGTGGTGTAGCGGTCCTGGCCGTCCTTGTCCTGCCACTTGCGCGTCTGCAGCCGGCCCTCCACATAGACCTGGCTGCCTTTCTTCAGGTATTCCCCGGCAATCTCGGCGGTCTTGCCGAAGAACACCACGCGGTGCCATTCGGTGCGTTCCTGTTTTTCGCCATTCTTGTCCTTCCAGACCTCGGTAGTGGCCACCCGGATGCTGGTGATGGCATCGCCACCCGTCGTGTAGCGCACTTCCGGATCGGCCCCCAGGTTGCCGATCAGGATGACCTTATTGACTGATGCCATGGGTTCGTTCCTCCTCGATCAATTGCATCGCGCCGGCCTCGTCCCAGCCGCGTTGGTCCACCTTCAGGATGGCGACACCTTCCTCGCCCACCACCACGGCTTCCGACACACCCTGCAGCGCGGCCAGGCGCCGCGCCAGCTCGGCGGCCTGTCCGGCATCCATCTCGCGCACGTGGAACAGGCGGGTGCGCACGGCGGGGGGACGCTGCATGGAGCTCGCGGCGAGCAGCCAGATGCCGACCAACACGCTGCAGAACAGGAAAACCGCCGAGGGACCGTAATGCTGGGAGAGAGCTCCGCCCGCCGCGCCGCCGAGGAACATGCCGAAGGACTGGGAGGCATTATACACCCCCATGGCGGTGCCCTTGGCCGAGGCCGGGGCGATCTTGGAAATGAGGGAGGGCAGGCTCGCTTCCAGCAGGTTGAAGGAGACGAAATAGGCGGTGAGCAGAGCAAGCAGCGCCGGAAAGTCATCGATGAATCCCGCCAGCAACAGCTGGGTGACGAGCATCAGGGCGATGGCGGCGAGGAAGACTTCCTTGAGCCGGAATTTCTTTTCGCCGTAGATGATGGCCGGCACCATGAGCAGGAAGGACAGCACCATGATAGGCAGATAGATCAGCCAATGGTGGTTCTGATCGATGTTGCCGGTCTTTTTCAGGGCAAGGGGAATCACCACGAACAGCGCCATCTGGGCGGCATGCAGGGCGAAGATGCCGAAGTTGAGACGCAAAAGTTCCACGTTGCGCAGCACGTCTTTGAGCCTGGCGGGCGTGGCCTCGGTATCGGAATGAAAGCGCGTGACCCGGGGATTGGGCACGAGGAAGCGCACCACGGCGATGGCCAGCAACGCGAGCACCCCGGTCATGGCGAAAATGCCGGGCACACCGATCCAGTGGTAGAAGGCCGGGCCCGCGATCAGGGAGACCGCGAAGGTGACGCCGATGGTGCCACCAATCATGGCCATGGCCTTGGTGCGGTGTTCCTCCCGGGTGAGATCGGCCAGAAGCGCGGTGACCGCGGCGGAAATCGCGCCCGAGCCCTGGATGGCGCGCCCCAGGATGGTGAGGCGGATGTCGTGGGAAAAGGCGGCGATGAAACTCCCCAGCGCAAACAGGGCCAGCCCGAAGTAGATGACCCGCTTGCGCCCGAAGCGGTCCGAGGCCATGCCGAAGGGCAGTTGCAGAACGGCCTGGGTGAGGCCGTAGATGCCCAGCGCCAGCCCGGCCTGGGTGTGGGTGGCGGCCAGGTCGTGCTCCGCATAGAACACGAACACCGGCAGGATGAGGAACATGCCCAGCATGCGCAGGCCGTAGATGCTGGCCAGGCTCACCGCCGCCTTCAGCTCGAAGGCGGACATGCGTTCGCTGTCGGTCATGGTAGATCCGGAATGGAGCACGGCGAAAAAAATGCGTATATTAGCAGGTTCGCCCGCGCCCACCGGGCCCGGCCGTCAGCGAGAACACGACCCGCCATGGAATTCATCAAGATTCGCGGCGCCCGCACCCACAATCTCAAGAACATCAGTCTGGACATTCCACGCAACCGCCTGGTGGTGATCACCGGGCTGTCGGGTTCCGGCAAATCCTCCCTCGCCTTCGACACCCTCTATGCCGAAGGCCAGCGTCGCTACGTGGAATCCCTTTCGGCCTACGCGCGCCAGTTCCTGCAGATGATGGAAAAGCCGGACGTGGACCTGATCGAGGGCCTGTCGCCGGCGATTTCCATCGAGCAGAAGGCCACTTCCCACAATCCCCGCTCCACCGTGGGCACGGTCACGGAAATCCATGACTACCTGCGCCTGCTCTACGCCCGCGTGGGCGATCCCTACTGCCCGGAGCACGACGTGCTGCTTTCAGCCCAGACCGTGTCCCAGATGGTGGACCACGTGCTGGCGCTGCCGGACGACACCAAGCTCATGATCCTGGCGCCGGTGATCACGGGCCGCAAGGGCGAACATCTGGAGCTGTTCCAGGAACTGCGCGCCCAGGGCTTCGTGCGCCTGCGCATCGACGGCAGGATCTTCGAAATCGACAGCCTGCCCAAGCTGGACAAGAACCGGAAGCACACCATCGAGGTGGTGGTGGACCGGCTCAAGGTGCGGCCGGAGGTGAAGCAGCGCCTGGCGGAGTCCTTCGAGACCGCGCTGCGCCACGCCGATGGGCGCGCCATCGCAGTGGAAATGGATACCGGCCGCGAGCACCTGTTCTCGGCGAAGTTCGCCTGTCCCGTTTGCGATTACGCCCTGGTGGAACTGGAGCCGCGCCTGTTCTCCTTCAACAACCCCATGGGCGCCTGTCCCAAATGCGACGGGCTGGGCGTGATCAGCTTCTTCGACCCCAAGCGTGTGGTGGCCTTCCCTCACCTGTCGCTGGCCTCGGGCGCGATCAAGGGCTGGGACCGGCGCAACCAGTTCTACTTCCAGATGCTGCAGAGTCTGGCCATGCATTACGGCTTCGATCTGGACACGCCCTTCGAGGACCTGCCCAAACGCATCCAGAACATCCTGCTCTACGGCAGCGGAGACGAAGCAATCCCCTTCAGGTACCTGGCCGAGCGGGGCGGCTTCACCACCCGCAAGCACCCTTTCGAGGGCATCCTGCACAACTTCGAGCGGCGCTACCACGAGACCGATTCGCTCACGGTGCGCGAGGAGCTCGCCAAGTATCTCAACACCAAGCCCTGCCCCGAATGCGGGGGCACGCGCCTGCGCCGCGAGGCGCGCCATGTGCGGGTGGGGGGCAAGGCCATCTACGAAGTGAGCCGCATGCCCCTCAAGGAGGCGCTGCCCTTCTTCGAAAACCTCCAGCTTACCGGCGCACGCCAGGCGATCGCGGAGAAGATCGTCAAGGAAATCGTCTCGCGCATGCGCTTTCTCACCAACGTGGGGCTGGACTATCTCTCCCTGGACCGCTCGGCGGAAACCCTCTCCGGCGGCGAGGCGCAGCGCATCCGGCTCGCCTCCCAGATCGGCTCCGGCCTCACCGGAGTGATGTATGTCCTCGACGAACCCTCCATCGGCCTGCACCAGCGGGACAACGGGCGGCTGTTGGCCACGCTGCGCCATCTGCGCGACCTGGGCAACTCCGTGATCGTGGTGGAGCACGACGAGGAGGCCATCAGCATCGCCGATCACGTGATCGACATCGGCCCGGGGGCCGGCGTGCATGGCGGGCAGGTGGTGGCTCAGGGCACGCCGGAGGAGATCAAGGCCGATCCCCGCTCCCTCACCGGCCAGTATCTTTCCGGGCGCCGCTCCATTCCCGTCCCGAAAAAGCGCCACAAGCCCGACCCCAAGCGCTGGCTCACGCTCAAAGGCGCCCGCGGCAACAACCTGAAGAACGTCACCCTCAGGCTGCCGGTGGGCGTGCTCACCTGCGTCACGGGTGTCTCCGGTTCCGGCAAATCCACACTCATCAACGACACCCTCTACCCGGCAGTGGCGCAGCACCTCTACGGCTCGGCCCTGGAGCCGGCCCCCCACGACGAAATCGAGGGGCTGGAATTCTTCGACAAGGTCATCGACGTGGACCAAAGCCCCATTGGCCGCACACCCCGTTCCAATCCTGCCACCTACACCGGGCTGTTCACGCCCATCCGGGAACTGTTTGCCGGCGTGCCCGAGGCGCGGGAGCGGGGCTACGGCCCGGGCCGCTTTTCCTTCAACGTCAAGGGCGGACGCTGCGAGGCCTGCCAGGGCGATGGCGTGATCAAGGTGGAAATGCACTTCCTGCCTGACATCTACGTACCCTGCGATGTCTGTCACGGCAAGCGCTACAACCGTGAAACGCTGGAGATCCGCTACAAGGGCATGACCATCCACGACGTGCTGCAAATGACGGTGGAGCAGGCCTACGAATTTTTCGCCGCCGTGCCCGCCGTGGCCAAGAAACTGCAGACCCTGCTCGACGTGGGACTGGGCTACATCACCCTGGGCCAGTCGGCCACCACCCTCTCCGGCGGCGAGGCCCAGCGCGTGAAGCTCGCCCTGGAGCTTTCCAAGCGCGACACCGGCCGCACCCTCTACATCCTGGACGAGCCCACCACCGGCCTGCATTTCCAGGACATCGAACTGCTGCTGTCGGTGGTGCATCGCCTGCGTGACCATGGCAACACCGTGGTGATCATCGAGCACAACCTGGACGTGATCAAAACCGCGGACTGGATCATCGACCTCGGCCCGGAAGGCGGCGAAGGGGGCGGCCGCATCATCGCGGAAGGCACCCCCGAGCAGGTGGCCAGGACCCCGGGCAGCCATACCGGCCATTACCTGCGCCAGGTGCTGGCACGCGGCTTAAGGGCCACCGGCCGCGGTTGACAGACCCCAAGCCCCTGCGTAGCGTAGGCAGGTCATGAGCCTGCCTGCCCCCGAGCCCAGACCCGCAGCCGAGGCCGCCGCCGGCCAGCCCGCCTTCGCCCCGGGACCGCTGCGTCTGCCCGCGGTCCTGGAAGCGCTGCTTGCCGACGGACACATCACCGCGGAACAGGCAGCCGAGCTTGCGGCCGCCCAGCGCGCCGCCCGCGGCGACCAGCATCCGCTGGTGGTGATCGCGGCCCAGAAATGGCGGAGTCGCGCCGCCGACGCGCCCCTCACCCTGGAATTCCTGACGGAATGGCTCGCTGCCCGGGCGGGGCTGCCCTATTACCACATCGATCCGCTGAAAGTGAATCTCGCCGCGGTCACCGATGTGATGAGCTCCGCCTATGCGAGCCGCTTTAGCATCCTGCCGGTCGAGGTACGCGCCAGCGAGGTGGTGATCGCCACCGCCGAGCCCTGGTCCCGCGAATGGGAAAACAGCGTGGAGCAGGCGACCCGCAAGACCATCCGGCGGGTGGTGGCCAATCCCCTCGACATCCTGCGTTACATCGCCGAGTTCTACAGTCTGGCCCAATCGGTAAAGCACGCCCTCAAGGCCCACGAGGGCGCGGGCAGCGGCATCACCAATTTCGAGCAGCTGGTGGCGCTGGGGCGCATGGGCACGCTGGACGCCAACGACCAGAGTGTGGTGCGCATCGTGGACTGGCTGCTGCAGTATGCCTTCGAACAGCGCGCCAGCGACATCCACATCGAGCCGCGGCGCGAGGCTGCCAACGTGCGTTTCCGCATCGACGGCGTGCTGCACCTGGTGTACCAGATGCCCAACGCCGTGTACCAGGCCATCACCAGCCGGATCAAGCTGCTGGGGCGCATGGACATGGTGGAAAAGCGCCGCCCCCAGGATGGCCGCATCAAGACCGTCACGCCCCGGGGCGAGGAAATCGAACTGCGCCTGTCCACCATGCCCACCGCCTTCGGCGAAAAGCTGGTGATGCGCATCTTCAATCCGGACATCCTGGTGCGGGATTTCCGCGAGCTGGGTTTCAGCGACGAGGAGGCGGCGCGCTGGCATGCCTTGGTGTCCCAGCCCAACGGCATCGTGCTGGTCACCGGCCCCACGGGTTCCGGCAAGACCACCACGCTCTACACCTCCCTGCGACAGCTGGCGGAGCCGGAAGTGAACGTGTGCACGGTCGAGGATCCGATCGAAATGGTGGTGCCGCAATTCAACCAGATGCAGGTGCAGCCGGGCATTGGCCTGGATTTCGCCAGCGGCATCCGCACCCTCATGCGCCAGGATCCGGACATCATCATGGTGGGTGAGATCCGCGATCTGGAAACGGCGGAGATGGCCATCCAGGCCGCCCTCACCGGGCACCTGGTGCTGTCCACCCTGCACACCAACGACGCGCCTTCCGCCATCACCCGTCTGCTGGACCTGGGCGTGCCGGCCTATCTCATCAAGTCCACGCTGCTGGGTGTGCTTGCCCAGCGGCTGGTGCGCACCCTGTGTCCCCATTGCAAGCAGGCGGATGCCATCGGGGAGGAGACCTGGCACGAACTCATCCGGCCGTGGAAGGCAACCAAGCCGGCGCAGGTCTACCGGCCCAACGGCTGTCTCGAATGCCGCATGACCGGCTACCGTGGTCGGGTCGGCGTCTATGAGATTCTCACCATGAGCCCGGCCATCGCGCGTCTGGTCACGCCCCACACCGATCTCGCGCGCCTGCGCGAGACGGCCTACCGGGAGGGCATGCGCGCCCTGCGTGCGGCGGGAGCCGCCAAGGTGGCCGCGGGCCTCACCACGGCCGAGGAGGTACTCCGAGTGACACCACCACCGTTCGAGGGATGACGATGATCAAGCTGTATTACTTCGCCGCCCTGGTGGACGAGCTGGGGACGGC
>JBBFMG010000111.1:0-7910 GCA_037478575.1 Burkholderiales bacterium
GCCACCACCAAAGCCGCGGCGGTCATCCTGGGGCCGCGCGACCGGGATGCCACAACCCTGCCACGCATCGTCACGGACAATCCCTATGCCTATCTGGCGCGGGCGCTGGCGCTGCTCCATCCGCCGCCGGCCCTGGTGCCGGGCGTGCATCCCAGCGCGGTGGTGGACCCCGGCGCCCAGGTGGATGCCACTGCTGCCATCGGTCCGCTGGTGCATGTCGCGGCGGGTGCCCGCATCGGGGCGCGCTGCCGCATCGGAGCCGGCTGCCATGTGGGGGAGGAGGCGGTGCTGGGCGAGGATTGCCTGCTTTACCCCGGTGTCACCATCTATCACCGCTGCGTGCTGGGCCGGCGCGTGATCGTGCATGCCGGCGCAGTGATTGGTGCCGACGGGTTCGGCTTCGCGCCGGAGGGGGAACGCTGGTTGAAGATTCCCCAGATCGGCCGGGTGGTGATCGGGGACGACGTGGAAATCGGCGCCAATACCACCATCGACCGCGGCGCCCTGGACGACACGGTGATCGAGGAGGGCGTCAAGCTGGACAACCTGATCCAGATCGCCCACAACGTGCGCATCGGGGCCCACACCGTGATGGCCGCCTGCGTGGGCGTGGCGGGCAGCACCACCATCGGCCGTCACTGCATGGTGGGGGGCGCGGCGGGGATCATCGGGCATCTCACCATAGCCGACAATGTGACCATCTCGGTGGGAAGCTTCGTCACCAAGTCCATCACCGAACCCGGCAGCACCTATACCGGCGTGTGGTCGGCCCAGCCCCACCGCGAATGGATGCACATGCAGGCGCGCCTGCGCCAGGTGGAGGAAATGGCGAGCCGCATCCGCGCGCTGGAACAGAGAATTCAGGAACTGGAAAGGAAACAGCCATGAGCGCCATGGACATCAACGAGATCATGAAATATCTGCCCCACCGCTACCCCTTCCTGATGCTGGACCGGGTGGAGACAATCGAGCCTGGCAAGAGGATCGTCGCGGTGAAGAATGTCAGTGTGAACGAACCCTTCTTCCAGGGACACTTCCCCAACCGGCCGGTGTTTCCGGGCGTGCTAATCGTGGAGGCCATGGCCCAGGCGGCGGCCATTCTGTCCTTCAAGAGCGAGAACACCACGCCGGATGCCGATTCCGTGTACTACTTCGTGGGCATCGACGGTGCGCGCTTCAAGCGGCCGGTGGGGCCCGGCGACCAGCTTCTGCTGGAAGTGGAATTCCTGCGTGCCATCAAAGGCATCTGGAAGTTCGCCGGCAAGGCGCGGGTGGGAGAGGCCATCGCCGCCGAGGCCGAGCTCATGTGCACGGTGCGCAAGGTCGTATGATCCATCCCACCGCCATCGTTCATCCAGGCGCGCGGCTGGGCGCCAATGTGGAGATTGGCCCCTATGCGGTGGTAGGCGAACACGTGGAAATCGGCGACGGCACCCGCATCGGGGCCCATGCGGTCATCACGGGCCACACCCGTATCGGGCGCGACAACCGCATCTTCCAATTCGCCTCCATCGGTGAAATTCCCCAGGACAAGAAATACGCGGGCGAGCCCACGCGCCTGGAAATCGGCGACCGCAACACCATCCGCGAGTTCACCACGCTCAACGTGGGCACGGTCCAGGGAGGCGGCGTCACCCGCATCGGCAGCGACAACTGGATCATGGCCTACGTGCACATCGCCCATGACTGCATCGTCGGCAACCATACCATCTTCGCCAACTGCACCAACCTTGCGGGCCACGTGGAAGTGGACGATTACGCCATCCTGGGGGGCTTCACCGGCGTGCACCAGTTTTGCAAGATCGGCGCCCATGTCATGACGGCCGTGAACACCACCGTGTTCAAGGACATCCCGCCCTATGTCACCGCCGCCGGCAGCGACGGCGCGAAACCCCACGGGCTCAACACCGAAGGTCTGCGCCGGCGGGGGTTTTCGCCCGAGACCCTGGCGGCGCTCAAGCAGGCCTACAAGACCCTCTACCGCTCCGGCCTCACCCTGGAGGAGGCCAAGGCCAGGCTGGCCGAACAGGCCGAAACGGAGCCGGCCGTCAAGCTGCTGGTGGATTTCCTCGCCCGCTCCACGCGCGGCATCATCCGTTAAATCTCGCCTCCCCATCCATGGAGCAGGTGCGCATCGGCATCGTGGCGGGAGAAGCGTCCGGCGACCTGCTGGGCAGCCATCTGGTCGCCGCCCTCAGGACCCGTCTGCCCGGCGCCACCTTCGAGGGCATCGGCGGCCCGAAAATGATCGCCGCCGGCGTGCGTTCCCTGTTTCCCATGGAAACGCTGGCGGTGCGCGGTTATGTGGAGGCGGCCAAAAACCTGCCTGCCATCCTGCGCATCCGGCGCCGGCTGCGCCGGCATTTTCTCGCGACACGGCCGGATTTGTTCATCGGCGTGGACGCCCCGGATTTCAATCTGGGACTGGAACGCGCCCTTAAGGCCGCCGGCATTCCCACCTTCCAGTACGTCGGTCCCTCCGTGTGGGCCTGGCGCGCGGGGCGCCTGCGCAAGATCCGGCGCGCGGTCTCCCACATGCTGCTGCTGTTTCCCTTCGAGCCGGCCATCTACGAGGCGGCGGGCATTCCCGCCACCTATGTCGGGCATCCCCTGGCGGACCTGCTGCCCCTGACACCGGACCGCGCCGCGGCCCGGGAAGCCCTGCGCCTGCCGCCGGAAGGGGAGATCGTGGCCCTGCTGCCGGGCAGCCGCCAAAGCGAGCTGGAGCTGATGGGCGATCTCTTCGTGGAGACCGCCCAGGCCATCCTGCGCCTGCGGCCCGGCGTGTCTTTCCTGGTGCCTCTGGTCACGCGCGAGACGCGCGAGCGCTTCGAGGCCGCCCTCTATCGCCACCAGGCCCAGGATCTGCCCCTGCGCATCCTGTTCGGTCACGCCCACGCCGCCATGACCGCCGCCAACGCGGTGCTGGTGGCCTCCGGCACGGCCACCCTGGAGGCGGCCTTGCTGAAACGTCCCATGGTGATCACCTACCGGGTACCGGCGCTCACTTACCGCCTCATGTGGCCGCGCCGCTATCTGCCCTACGTGGGCCTGCCCAATGTGCTGGCGGGACGTTTTCTGGTACCCGAGCTGCTCCAGGAGGATGCGACACCCGAGAATCTCGCCCAGGCCGTGTGCAACCTGCTTGCCCATCCCCGCTTCGCGGCGGGGCTGGAAAGCGAGTTCCTGCGCATGCACGAGCTTTTGCGCCGCTCCAATGCGGAACAGGTGGCCGCCACCATCGCCGCTTTTCTGGAGGGACGACGTGGCTGAAGGACTGCTGGTGTGCGGTGTGGACGAGGCGGGCAGGGGCCCCCTGGCCGGCCCCGTCTATGCTGCGGCAGTCATTCTCGATCCTGGCCGCCCCATCGCGGGCCTGGCGGATTCGAAAAGACTCACGGCGGCACGCCGCGAGTTTCTCTACCGGGACATCACGCGCCAGGCCGTCGCCTGGGCCATTGCCCGCGCCGAGGCCTGGGAGATCGATGAGCTCAACATCCTGCAGGCAAGCCTGCTGGCCATGCAGCGGGCGCTGGCGTATCTGCCCGTGGCGCCTCACCATGTGCGGGTGGATGGCAACCGGGCGCCCGCGTTGCCAGTGGGGCTCGTTGCCGGCGTGGAGACCGTGGTGGCAGGCGATGCCACGGTGGCGGAGATCTCCGCGGCGTCCATCCTGGCCAAGGTGGCGCGCGACCGGGCCCTCGCCCGGCTGGACCGGCTCTATCCGGCCTACGGCTTCGCCCGGCACAAGGGCTATCCCACACCGGACCACCTGGAGGCCCTGCGCCGTCATGGCGTCTGTCCGGAGCATCGCAGGAGTTTCGCACCGGTGGCCCGGGTGCTCGCGGCCGTCAGCAGGGATTGAGGGATCGGGTGGTCAAGGGGCCGGGAGCGCCCTGGGCAACCCAACCCTAAAGATCGTGGTTGGTTTGCCGTAGTTGTCTCCAGGCCGTCCATCCACAGGGATACGGCCCAACCAGACAAACTGCCATCCCGTCGTTTGCTGCAGAGACCCGCTCATGTTTGTCATCATCGGCTACATCATCGTCATTGGCTCGGTGCTGGGAGGTTTCGTCCTCTCCGGCGGTCACCTCGCCGCGCTGATGCAACCCCTGGAACTGCTCATGATCGGCGGGGCGGCCGTCGGCGCCTTCGTGGTGGCCAATGGCGGCAAGCCCCTGAAGGCGACCCTCAAGGCCCTGCCCCAGCTGTTCAAGGGTTCCAAGTACAACAAGGCCCTGTACATGGACCTGCTGTCCATGCTGTACGAAGTGCTGGCCAAGGTGCGCAAGGAAGGCCTGATGTCCATCGAGAGCGACGTGGAATCGCCCCAGGAAAGCCCTTTGTTTTCCAAGTATCCGTCCATCGTCTCCGATCACCACGTGATGGATTTCATCACGGATTACCTGCGCCTCATGGTGAGCGGCAGCCTGAATGCCTTCGAGATCGAAAACCTGATGGACAATGAAATCGAAACCCACCACCACGAGGGCGAGGTGCCCATCAATGCCCTGAGCAAGCTGGGGGACGCCATGCCGGCCTTCGGTATCGTGGCGGCCGTGATGGGGGTGGTGCACACCATGGAATCCGTGGGTCTGCCGCCCTCGGAACTGGGCATGCTCATCGCCCACGCCCTGGTGGGTACCTTCCTGGGTATCCTGCTGGCCTATGGCTTCGTGGGACCGTTGGCCACGCGCCTCGAACACAGTCTGGCGGAGCAGACCAAGTTCCTGGAGTGCATCAAGGTGACCCTGCTGGCCAGCCTCAACGGCTATGCGCCGCAGATGGCCGTGGAATTCGGGCGCAAGGTGCTCTACTCCACCGAACGGCCCAGCTTCAGCGAGCTGGAAGAGGAAGTGAAGAGCCGCAAGGGCAAGTGACCGGCCATGAGCGACGACTCCCAGCGTCCAATCATCGTCAAGCGGGTCAAGAAGACGGCCCATGGCCACCATGGCGGGGCGTGGAAGATCGCCTATGCCGACTTCGTCACGGCCATGATGGCCTTCTTCCTTCTCATGTGGCTGTTGGGCTCCACCACCAAGGCCCAGCGCGAAGGCATTGCGGAATACTTCAAGGCCCCTCTCAAGATTTCCCTGTCGGGCGGCAGCGGAGCAGGGGATGCCTCCTCGGTGATCAAGGGCGGCGGCACCGATGTCTCCCGCAAGACCGGCCAGGTGGAAAAAACCGACACGCCCCAGAAGAAGAAAACCGTCAATCTGGAGGCCGCGCGCGCGGAGCAGGAAAGGCTGGAACGCCAGCAGCTCCAGGCGCTCAAGGACAGGCTGGAAAAACTGATCGACAGCAACCCGGCCCTCAAGCCCTTCAAGAAACAGCTTCTGATCGACATCACCAGCGAGGGCCTGCGCATCCAGATCGTGGACGAGAAGAACCGCCCCATGTTCAAGGTGGGCAGCGCCGTGCTGGAACCCTATGCGCGGGACATCCTGACGGAAATCGCCAAGGTGCTGAACGACGTGCCCAACACCATCAGCCTGTCGGGCCACACCGATGCCACCCCTTACTCGGGGGGCGAGCGCGGCTACAGCAACTGGGAGCTGTCGGCGGACCGTGCCAATGCCTCGCGCCGGGAGCTGGTGGCGGGCGGCATCAACGAGGGCAAGATCCTGCGCGTGGTGGGGTTGGGCTCCGCGGTGCCCTTCGACAGGGACGATCCCTACAACCCCATCAACCGCCGCATCAGCATCATCGTCATGAACAAGCGCACCGAAGAAGCGGTGCGCAGCGATGGCGGCAAACTCGAAGTCTCCGCCGAAACCCTCAAGGGTGACGCCGGTGCTGCCGCCCTCAAGCCTGCTTCGTGAGACCGCAGCCGCCGTGAATGCACCGCGATCCTGGCCGGTGGCCCTGCGCGCGGCCCTGGCCCAGGTGGGCGCGGGTGTGGCGGTGGCCGCGCTGGCGTCCCTCCTGACCCTGCCCGCCGGGGTCTGGCTCCTGCTGCACAGTCTCGGGGCCACGGCACTGGCCGCGGCTCTGCGCCTGCCCTGGTGGTGGCTGCCCATCCAGTTCTTGTTCGCTCCCGCGCTGGTCCTGGTGGCTACCCTGGACATCGCGTCCGAGTGGTTCCTCGCCGGGTTCGTTCTGCTCACCCTGATCTACTGGAGTACCTGGCGCACCCGGGTGCCCCTTTATCTGTCTGGGCCACCGGTGTGGCAGGCCATCGAAGCGCGGCTCCCCACCGCCGGCCGGGTGCTAGATCTGGGTGCGGGACTGGGCGGCCCCCTCTTGTATCTCGCCCGGCGCCGGCCGGATCTCCAGTTCGAGGGCATCGAGGCCGCGCCGCTGCCCTGGCTGGCCAGCCGCCTGCGGGCGCGGGGAATCGCCAACCTGCGCCTAAGCCGGGGTTCCTTCTGGCACCACGATCTTCGACCTTACGACCTGGTGTTCGCCTATCTCTCGCCAGCCGCCATGCCCCGGCTGTGGCACAAGGTGCGCGCGGAGATGCGTCCGGGGAGCCTCTTCATCAGCGTGGAATTTCCGGTGCCCGGCGTGGCGCCGGACGAGATCATCGAAACCGGTGGCCGTCAGCGGCTCTACCTGTGGCGCCTGTGAGCGCGATGCCGGGCGGCGACGATGACCCGTGCCAGCGCGCGCCGCTCGCGGGACGGCCGCATGAGCCGGGCCCGGCGCCGGCACTGGGCGGCCAGCAGGGCAAGGAAGTCCGGGTCGGATTCCGCCCGAAGCATGAGGGCCGCCAACGCCTTGTCGTCCCCCGCGGGGAAATAGCCCGCGTAATCCCGACCCAGCATGCCCACGTTACCCGGCACGCGCGAGGCCAGCACCGGCAGCCCCACCGCCAGGGCCTCGGCAATCACGTTGGCGCCTCCTTCCATGCGCGAACTCAACACCAGCAGACGGCATTCGCGCATCGTGGTGCGCACGGTCGCTGGCGTCACCTCGCCCAACCAGTGGTAGCGGGGCAGGGCGGCACTCCACTGACGGGCCTGCGCACCGTGGGCGACATCCAGGGCCCGCCCCAGATGCCAGACCTCGATGCGCGAAGTCGCAGGCAACTGGGTCAGGGCCAGGGCGCAAAGAAAGGGATCCTTCTCCGCGCGCAGGTGGCCCACGACACAGACCGGGAAGCCCTCCCGCGCCGGCAGGGGCAGGCCAGGGGACGCGGACTGATACACCACGCCGGTCTTGCGCCGCCAGCGGCCGGGCAGGGCACGCCGCCCTTCCTCCTGCAGCACCACCAGCCAGCTGGCCATGTCGAGGGAGCGGCGCGCCGCCGCGTCCTGCGCGACGTCGCGGTAGAGGTCGGTGCCCGTGAGCACCACCACCAGCGGCCGCCCGGGAAAACGCAGATGGAAACGCTGAATGGACCGGTGGGAACGGCGCGCATGGAGCGCGATCATCAGGTCCGCCTGCCAACCGTCCCAGCGCGTGACGACGCGCACCCGATGCCCCAACTGGCGCAGGAAACGTGCCCAGCGCAGGGCGGTATGGCGGTTGCCGGTGCGCAAACGCGGTCCGGCAGGGGTGACGATGACGATTCTCATGAAGACAGCCAAGGCGCCGGCCCAATGGACAATCCGAGTTAAACTGCAGCGCGTGCGCCACTATACCCAATGTTTCCTGCCCCGTGCCCCCCGTGTCGGACATGAAGCTGCAGAATCTCTGGTATGTGAAGCGTGAGGGCAAGATCAGCGGACCTTTCCCGGAGAAGTGGATCCGCCGCGATCTGGCCCTGGGACGGCTGCGACCCGAAGACGAGATCAGCCCCGACCAGCTCGCCTGGATCCCCTTGCGGGAACGGACCGACTGGCTCGGCTCGGAAGCCGAGGCCGCGCCGGCCGACCTGCCGGAATGGCGGGAGGAAAGGCGCCGGGCGCGGCTGCGCTGGCTGGATGAACGGCGCCTGCCCGACCGGCGCGCAAGCCAGACGCTAC
>JBBFMG010000112.1:0-7901 GCA_037478575.1 Burkholderiales bacterium
CCAGGCTTCCAGCGACCAGAACCTGACACTGTCCAGCTTGCCGCAGATGGGCAGCATGTCCTCGGTGCGCATGCGGGTGGCGATCAGGGACTGGTGGCCGTCGCGCAGGACGAGTTCGGTGATCTGGATTTTCGCCATGCTTTTACCTGTTCGAGACTGTTACAGCCCTTCGTGGGCGGCGATCGCGGCGCCGATGGCGGCAGCCAGCAGTTCCTTGGGCCGCGGCACCTGATAATCGACCAGCTCGGGATGCTTTTCCACGAAGCTGGTGTCGAAGCGGCCGCTGCGAAAGTCCGGGTTCTGCAGGATCTGCTGGTAATAGGGAATGGTGGTCTTCACACCATAGACCACCATGTCGTTCAGAGCGCGCCGGCCCCGTTCGATCACCCCGGGCCAGGTGAGATTCCACACTGTGAGTTTGGCACACATGGAATCGTAATAGGGCGGGATGACATAGCCGGTGTAGATGGCCGCATCGGTACGCACCCCGGGTCCGCCCGGGGCATAGTAGCGGGTCACCCGTCCGTAGCTGGGCAGGAAATCGTTCTTGGGGTCCTCGGCGTTGATGCGGAATTCCATGGCGTAGCCGCGGTATGTCACGTCCGACTGCTTGTATTGCAGCGGCAGCCCGCTGGCGATGCGGATCTGTTCCTGGACGATGTCCACCCCGGTGATGCTTTCCGTCACCGTGTGTTCCACCTGCAGCCGGGTGTTCATTTCCATGAAATAGAACTGGTTGTCGGCATCCAGCAGGAACTCGATGGTGCCGGCATTGACATAGCCCACCGCGCGCGCCGCCTGAACCGCCAGCTTGCCGATGTAGTTGCGCTGCAGTTCGGTGAGCTGGGGGGAGGGGGCGATCTCGATCAGCTTCTGGTTGCGGCGCTGGATGGAACAGTCGCGCTCGAACAGGTGGATGACATTGCCGAAGTTGTCCCCCAGCACCTGTACCTCGATGTGACGCGGGTTGAGCACCGCCTTTTCCAGGAATACCTCCGGCTTGCCGAAGGCCTTGGTCGCCTCGGAGACAACCCGGTCGTAGTTCTTGCGCAGCTCTTCCTCGCTGTTGCAGCGCCGGATGCCGCGGCCGCCGCCGCCGTTGGTGGCCTTGAGCATGACCGGATAACCGATCTTCCTGGCCAGGGCCACGGCTTCCTCGACCGACTCCAGGTTGTGGTCGGAGCCCGGCACGACGGGGATGCCGGCCTTGATCATGGCCTGCCGGGCGGCGATCTTGTCGCCCATCTGGCGGATCACCTGGGCCGGGGGGCCGATGAATTTCACGCCGCGCCGGGCGCAGATTTCGGCGAGCTGGGGATTTTCCGAGAGGAAGCCATAGCCCGGATGCAGCGCGTCGCAGCCGGAGGCCACCGCCAGGTTGACGATGTTGTGGGCGTTGAGATAGCCCAGGACCGGATCGGAGCCGATGTTATAGGCTTCGTCCGCCTTTTTCACGTGAAGCGCGTGGCGGTCGGCATCGGTATAGATGGCGACCGACTTGATACCCATTTCGGAGCAGGCGCGCACGATGCGCACGGCGATCTCGCCCCGGTTGGCAACGAGTATTTTCCTGATCACGCGC
This sequence comes from Burkholderiales bacterium, assembly GCA_037478575.1. Classification (GTDB taxonomy): domain Bacteria; phylum Pseudomonadota; class Gammaproteobacteria; order Burkholderiales; family Thiobacteraceae; genus Thiobacter. The sequence continues at coordinate 1,583 of JBBFMG010000112.1, forward strand.
GTGGATCCACTTTGACAGCCAAAGCCCGCGATTGTATCATGCGCCCCTTATGTCTGAACAGGTTACGGTCGATAGCCTGGAATTTGCACGCAGCGGGAAAACCCTGTCCGGCAGCTTCCAGGTGGCCACCCTGGAACGCCTGCACGACCAGCTTGCCTCGCTGGATGCTGCCCTGGCCTATGAACTGGTCGGGCAGGTGGACGAGAAGGGCAAACCCGGTCTGCAGTGCCGGGTGCGCGGCACGCTCAAGCTGACCTGTCAGCGCTGTCTGGAGCCCATGGACTGGGAGGTGGTGCTGGATTCCCATCTGCTCCTGGTCACCAGCGAGGCGGAGCTGGCCGAGGACGAGCCCGACGCACCGGACCGGCTGCTGGCACAGAAGGAAATGGACGTGCGCGCCCTGGTGGAGGACGAAGTGCTGCTGGGCCTGCCGTTGGCGCCCAGGCACGCGGAAGGGCAGTGCCGCATGGCGCTGGCGCGGCTGGGGGCGGACAGCCATCCCTTCGCCGTCCTGGCGCAGCTCAGGCGCCCGGATACCGACAAACGAGATCGAGAGTAAAGGAGTCATCAACATGGCCGTTCAGCAGAACAAGAAGTCGCCGTCGAAGCGTGGCATGCATCGCTCCCACGACTTCCTGACCAATCCGCCGCTCGCGGTGGAGCCGGCCACCGGCGAGGTGCATCTGCGTCACCACATCAGCCCCAGCGGCTACTACCGCGGCAAGAAGGTCCTGCGTAGCAAGGGCGAGTGAGACACCGGGCGCGCACGGCGCCCGATGTTTTTTCCCGGCAATGGACATCACGGTCGCAATCGATGCCATGGGCGGCGATCACGGCCCCCATGTCACGGTCCCCGCGGCGCTTGCGGTCCTCGACCGCGATCCCCAGGTCAACATCGTTCTGGTCGGCGTGCGTGACGTGCTCGAGGCCGAGCTCCGTCAACGCCGGCGCCACACGGACAGCCGCCTGCGCATTCACCACGCATCGGAGGTGGTGGCCATGGACGAGCCGCCGGCCCAGGCCATGCGCAACAAAAAGGATTCTTCCATGCGCGTGGCGGTGGAGCTGGTGAAGACCGGGGAGGCCCACGCCGCCGTCAGCGCCGGCAACACCGGGGCGCTGATGGCCATTTCCCGCTTCGTGCTCAAGATGCTGCCGGGCATCGAGCGCCCGGCCATCTGCACCGTCCTGCCTTCCCTGCGCGGCCCGGTGTACATGCTGGATCTGGGCGCCAACGTGGACTGCACCCCGGAAAATCTGCGTCAGTTCGCCGTGATGGGCGCCATGCTCGCCTCCGCCGTCGAGGAGAAGCCCAATCCCAGCGTGGGACTGCTCAATATCGGCACCGAGGTGATCAAGGGCAATGACGTGGTGAAGGAAGCGGCCGAGCTTTTGCGCCACAGTCACCTCAATTTCCACGGCTACGTGGAAGGCGACGACATCTACAAGGGCACCACCGACGTGGTGGTGTGCGATGGCTTCGTGGGCAACGTGGCCCTGAAGACCACCGAGGGCCTGGCCCGCATGCTGGGCGCCTTCCTGCGCGAGGAATTCAAGCGCAGCCTGATCACGCGCCTGATGGCGCTGGCCGCCTGGCCGGTGATCCAGCGTTTCAAGAAACGGGTGGACCCGCGCCGCTACAATGGCGCGACCCTGGTGGGCTTGCGCGGCATCGTCGTCAAGAGTCACGGCGGGGCCGACAGCTTCGCCTTCCGCTTCGCCATCGAGCGGGCCGTGTCTGAGGCGCGCCACGGCGTGCTGCGCCGCATCAGCGACCAGATGGCGCTCATCCATCCCGAATCCCCGGAACAACCTGCGGTGGTGCAATGATCCACGCCCGCATCGTCGGCACCGGCGGCTACCTGCCGGAAAGAATCCTGACCAATGCCGATTTGGAGCGTCTGGTGGACACGTCCGACCAGTGGATCGTGGAGCGCACCGGCATCCGCGAGCGGCACATCGCCGCCGAGGGCGAATACACCAGCGACCTGGCGGTGGCGGCTGCCCGCCGCGCCCTGGAAATGGCCGAAGTGCCGCCTGCCAGCGTGGATCTCCTGATCGTCGCCACCACCACGCCGGACCGGGTATTCCCCAGCACCGCCTGCATCGTCCAGTCCAAGCTGGGCATTGCCAACGCCTCGCCCGCCTTCGATGTCCAGGCGGTGTGCAGCGGCTTCATCTACGCCCTGGCCACCGCCAACAATTTCATCCGGGCCGGCCAGGCGCGCACCGCCCTGGTGATCGGTGCCGAGACCCTGTCCCGCATCACCGACTACACCGACCGGACCAATTGCATCCTGTGGGGCGACGGCGCCGGCGCGGTGGTGCTGGCGGCAGCGGAGGCGCCGGGCATCATCTCCACCCATCTTCACGCCGATGGCCGGCATCAGGATCTGCTCTACGTGGATGGCGGACCCTCCATGGGCAACTGCACCGGCACCGGCCCGCACATGCGCATGCATGGCAATGCCGTATTCAAGATGGCGGTGAACACGCTCGATGCCATCGTGGACGAGACGCTGGCCGCCAACGGTCTGCTCAAGAGCGACATCCACTGGCTGGTGCCCCATCAGGCCAACATCCGCATCATCCAGGCCACCGCCAAGAAACTGGGCATGAGCATGGACAACGTGGTGCTGACCGTGGACAGGCACGGCAACACCTCCGCCGCCTCGATCCCCCTCGCGCTGGACACCGCCGTGCGCGATGGCCGCATCAAGCGCGGCGAAACCCTGCTCATGGAAGCCTTCGGCGGCGGCTTTACCTGGGGCTCGGCCCTCGTGCGTTACTGATGCCCGCGCAAGCCAGCCGTTCCATCCTCCCCATCCGAACCATCCGCAGGACGAGCACGACATGAAATTCGCCTTTCTCTTTCCCGGCCAGGGCTCCCAGTCGGTGGGCATGATGGCCGGGTTCTCCGACCGTCCCATCGTTCGGGAGACTTTCGTCGAGGCCTCCGACATTCTTGGCCAGGACCTGTGGGCCCTGGTGAGCGAAGGACCCGCCGAGACCCTGAACCAGACGGTGAACACTCAGCCGGCCATGCTGGCCGCCGGCATCGCGGTGTACCGCGCCTGGCGCGAAGCCGGCGGACCCGAGCCCGCGCTGATGGCCGGTCACAGTCTGGGCGAATACACCGCCCTCACCGCCGCCGGCGCCCTGGCCTTTGCCGATGCCCTGCCCCTGGTGCGACTGCGGGCGCAGGCCATGCAGGAGGCCGTGGCGGAAGGCGAGGGGGCGATGGCCGCCATCCTGGGGCTGGAGGACGACGTGGTGCGGGCGGTCTGCCAGGAAGCCGCCCAGGGGCAGGTGCTGGAAGCCGTCAATTTCAACTCTCCGGGGCAGGTGGTGATCGCCGGTCACCGGGGCGCAGTGGAACGGGGGGTGGAATTGGCCAAGGCCCGGGGTGCCAAGCGGGCCGTCCCCCTGCCGGTCTCCGTGCCCTCCCATTGCGCTCTGATGCGGCCGGCGGCGGAGGTGCTGGCCCGCCACCTGGAGCAGGTGACCGTGCACGCGCCGCGCCTGCCCGTGGTCCAGAACGCGGACGTGATGGCCTTCGGCGATCCGGCGGCCATCAAGGCCGCCCTGGTGCGCCAGCTCTACAGCCCGGTGCGTTGGGTGGAAACCATCCGTCACATCGCGGCGGAGGGCGTGGGCGCCGCGCTGGAGTGCGGGCCCGGCAAGGTGCTGGCGGGGTTGAACAAGCGCATCGTGCCCGAAATGAAATGCCTCGCGGTGACCGACTCGGCGGCGCTTTCCGCGGCGATTGACGAGCTTAAACAGTAGGTTACATAGCAAACTTCATTTCAATTGTCAGAGCAAGGAGCGAGCATGCTGGACGGACAAATCGCTCTGGTCACGGGGGCCAGCCGTGGCATCGGCCAGGCCTGTGCCCTGGAGCTGGGGCGCATGGGAGCCACCGTGATCGGGACCGCCACCACCGAATCCGGGGCCGAGGCCATCGGCCGCTACCTCGCGGAGGCCGGGCTGAAAGGGCGGGGCTATGTCCTCGACGTCCGGGATGGGGCAGCCATCGACGGGGTGCTGGCCGCCATCCGGTCGGACTTCGGCGAGGTGAGCATCCTGGTCAACAATGCCGGCATCACCCGGGACAACCTGCTCATGCGCATGAAGGAAGAGGAGTGGGACGAGATCATGGATACCAATCTCAAGTCGGTGTTCCGCTTGTCCCAGGCGGTGCTGCGTCCCATGACCAAGGCCCGTTATGGCCGCATCATCAGCATCGCCTCCGTGGTGGGGGCCATGGGCAATGCGGGTCAGACCAATTATGCGGCCGCCAAGGCAGGCATCATGGGCTTCACCAAGTCCCTGGCGCGGGAGGTGGGTTCCCGCAACATCACCGTCAACTGTGTCGCCCCCGGCTTCATCGACACCGACATGACGCGCGCCCTGCCCGAAGCCCAGCGGGCGGCGCTGCTCGCCCACATTCCCCTGGCGCGGCTGGGCACGCCCGAGGACGTGGCTGGCGCCGTGGCCTTTCTGGCCTCGCCCAAGGCGGCCTACATCACCGGCGTCACACTCCATGTCAACGGTGGCATGTACATGATTTGATTCATGAAATCGGGCCCGCCCCGGGTTTGGTCGGGGCAGGGGATTCTGATACAATGCGCAGGTTTTTTGCGATCTCACCCACAGAAAGGTAAGGAGCCCCAGATGGAAAACATCGAACAACGCGTCAAGAAGATCGTCGCCGAGCAGCTCGGTGTGAACGAGGCGGAGGTGAAGAACGAATCCTCCTTCGTGGACGATCTGGGCGCGGATTCCCTGGATACCGTGGAACTGGTGATGGCCCTGGAGGAGGAGTTCGATTGCGAGATTCCGGACGAGGAAGCGGAAAAGATCACCACCGTGCAACAGGCCATCGACTACATCAACGCCCACGTCAAGAAGTAAGCTTTCAGGTTTTCCCCTCGCATCCGGAGTCATTTTGTCCAGACGCAGAGTAGTCGTGACCGGCCTGGGCATCGTCAGCCCGGTGGGCAACACCGTGGACGAAGCCTGGGCCAACATCCTGGCCGGCAAATCCGGCATCACCCGCATCACCAAGTTCGACGCCTCGCCCTTTGCCTCCCAGATCGCGGGGGAGGTGAAGGGCTTCGACGTCACCCAATACCTGTCCGCCAAGGAAGCCCGGCGCATGGATACGTTCATCCATTACGGGATGGCGGCCAGCATTCAGGCCCTGCGTGATGCGGGCATCGACCCCAGGCCGGCGGACCCGGAGCGTTACGGCATCATCGTCGGCTCCGGCATCGGCGGCCTGCCCATGATCGAGGCCACCCACAGCGAATATCTGACCAACGGGCCGCGGCGCATTTCGCCGTTTTTCATCCCGGCCACCATCATCAACATGATCTCGGGCAACCTGTCCATCATGTATGGCTTCCAGGGGCCCAATCTGGCCATCGTCACGGCCTGTACCACCGCCACCCACTGCATCGGCGAGGCCGCGCGTCTCATCCGATACGGCGATGCGGACGTGATGGTGGCGGGCGGGGCGGAGGCCACCGTGAGCCCCTTGGCCATAGGCGGCTTCTCCGCGGCCAAGGCCCTGTCCACCCGCAACGATGATCCGGCCACCGCCAGCCGGCCCTGGGACGTGGGCCGCGATGGCTTCGTGCTGGGTGAGGGCGCCGGGGTGCTGGTCCTGGAGGAGTACGAACGCGCGCGGGCGCGCGGCGCCCGGATCTACTGCGAGATCGCCGGCTTTGGCATGGGGGCCGATGCCTACCACATGACCGCGCCCTGCGAGGACGGTGCCGGTGCGGCGCGCTGCATGCGCAACGCCCTGCGGGATGCCGGCATCGCCCCGGAAGAGGTGGACTACATCAACGCCCATGGCACTTCCACCCCGCTGGGCGACAAAGCCGAGACCCTGGGCGTGAAGGTGGCCCTGGGCGACCATGCCAAGCGCGTGGTGATCAGCTCCACCAAGTCCATGACCGGCCACCTGCTGGGGGCCGCGGGTGGGGTGGAGGCGGTCTTCACCGCCCTGGCCGTGCGCGACCAGGTGGCTCCGCCCACCATCAACCTGTTCGAGCAGGACCCGGAATGCGATCTCGACTACGCGCCCAATGCCGCGCGCAAGATGAAGATCGATGTGGCCCTGTCGAATTCCTTCGGTTTTGGCGGCACCAACGGCACCCTGGTGTTCCGCCGGGTCTGAGCCGCCCGGGCCCCCTGCGGCATCCGGCGCGCGGGGCTTTTCGTGATCGCAGTCCCGTTGCCGGCCATCCCGCACCTGCTGGCCCTGCACGCCGCCCGGCCGGGACGCTATCCCTATTTGCTGCACACGGGG
>JBBFMG010000113.1:0-7843 GCA_037478575.1 Burkholderiales bacterium
TGTGACGGTGAGCCTTTCCGGCGATGGGGGCGATGAGCTGTTCGGGGGCTATAACCGCTATTTTTGGGCACGGCGTTTGTGGCGGCGGCTGGCAGGGGTCCCTTTGCCCATGCGCAAGCTTGCCGCGCAAGGCGTCCGCGCCATCTCGCCTCAGGCGTGGAATCGCGTCTTTGGCTTGTTGGCGCCTGTGTTGCCCGAACATTCGCGCTTCCGGCTGCCGGGCGACAAGCTGCACAAGGCGGCAGCGATCTTTGCCGCCACACGGCCGGAAGAGATTTATTTGCGCCTGGTCTCCCATTGGGAGGATCCTGCCTCGCTCGTGCTTGGTACAGAGGAGCCCGCCACGCCGATGACCGATCCAGCGGCTTCGCTCGATGGCGCTGACTTCGAGGCACGCATGATGTATCTCGACAGTATCACTTACTTGCCGGACGACATCCTGGTGAAGGTGGACCGCGCGGCGATGGGGGTGAGCCTGGAAACCCGCGTGCCGTTTCTGGATCATCGCGTGGTGGAGTTCGCCTGGCGGCTGCCGCTTCGGGTCAAAATTCGTGATGGAAAGGGCAAGTGGCTGCTGCGCCAGGTGCTCTACAAATACGTCCCCCGTGAGCTCATCGAGCGCCCCAAGATGGGTTTTGGCGTGCCGCTGGACCAGTGGTTGCGCGGGCCGCTGAGGGAATGGGCGGAGGATCTGCTCTCTGAAGAACGGTTCAAGCGCGAAGGCTTTCTTGATCCGAAACCAGTGCGCCAGAAGTGGCGGGAGCATCTTTCCGGGCGGCGCAACTGGGCGTATTACCTCTGGGATGTGTTGATGTGGGAGGCGTGGCTGGAGTCCCAAGGTGCTTCACCGCGGGACTTTCCGTCGTCGCGTTGACTGGGTGATTGTCAGTATCGTTGACAATTGTCCAGGGCGGTGGCTAAACTGGCCACCATGATTCCCCGACACGCGCTGGTTTCCCTGCATCAACTGGCGGGCTGGTATCCGGCGGTCGCGATCGTCGGCCCGCGCCAGTCGGGCAAGACGACCCTGGCGCGTCTGGCCTTTCCCGACAAGCCCTATGTTTCGCTGGAAAATCCGGACGAGCGCGACTTTGCGCGCCAGGATGCGCGCGCCTTTCTCGGCCGCTTTCCCGACGGGGCGATCCTCGACGAGGTGCAGCGCGCGCCGGAACTCTTTTCCTGGTTGCAGGAAGTGCTCGATGCCGACCGCCGCACTGGCCGCTTCGTGCTGACGGGCTCGTGGCAGCCGGGCTTGCGCGGGAGTATCGCCCAGTCCCTGGCGGGGCGGGTGGGGCATTTGAACCTGCTGCCCCTGTCGATGCAGGAACTGCAGGAGGCCAGGCTTCTACCCGGCACATTGGCCGAGTGCCTGCTCAAAGGGGGATTTCCGCCGCTTCATGACCGGGCGATTCCGCCCCATGTGTGGTTCGCCGATTACACCGCCACGTATCTGGAACGCGATGTGCGCCAGATTCTGGAGTTGCGCGATTTGGCTGCCTTTCACCGTTTTCTGCGCATGTGCGCGGCGCGCACCGGGCAGCTCGTCAATCTGTCGCAGCTTGCCGCCGACTGCGGCATCACCCACAACACGGCGAAGAGCTGGCTGTCGGTGCTCGAAGCGAGTTTCCTGGTGTTTCTGCTGCCGCCCTGGCATCGCAATCTTGGCAAGCGGCTGGTGAAAACGCCGAAGCTCTATTTTCTCGATGTAGGGCTGGCGGTCTGGCTGGTCGGCCAGCGCAGCGAAGAGGCCATTGCGCTCGGGCCGATGCGCGGCCCCCTGTTCGAGACCTGGGTGGTGAGCGAGACGATCAAGACCCTGCGCAACCGGCTCCTGCCCCATGAACTCTTTTTCTACCGCGATGCCCATGGCCGGGAGATCGATCTGATTCTGGAAGTGGATGGCGCGCCTCGCCTGGCGCTGGAGTGCAAGGCTGGCGAGACGCCGGCCGGGGACTGGTTCGCGCCGCTCGAAAGGCTAGCCGGAGAAATCGGCGCTGGCAGCACGGCAGTGGTTTTTGGCGGCAACAGTTACCAGCCGCGCGAGCCGGTGCCGGCGATCGGCTGGCGCCGCCTGCCGGATCTGCTGGCAAAGGCGATGGAGTAGGCGATGCCAGCGGGAGGCGCTCACTTGGTCTTTCTCGTCACCGAGGACTGGTATTTCGTTTCGCACCGTCTTGCCTTGGCCAAGGCGGCGAAGGAAGCCGGGTTTGAAGTGACGGTGATTACCCGCTGCAATGCCGAATGCGCTGCGATCGAAGCGGCGGGTCTGCGGGTCGTGCCCTTCGACATGGCGCGGCGGGGGTTGAATCCGCTGGGGCTGCTGCGCGAAGTGGTGGGTGTGGCGCGGCTCTACCGGAAGCTCAAACCGGATATCGTGCATCATGTCGCGCTGCGGCCGGTGGTGGTAGGCGGGCTGGCGGCTCGGTTGGCCGGGGTTCGCTCAGCCGTCTCCGCTATTGCGGGCTTGGGTTTCGCATTCACCGGCGGGCGTGGCGGTTGGCTGCAGCAAGCGATGCGCGCCTTGTTGCGCCTGGCGCTTGCGCGCGGTGTGGTGATCGTGCAGAACCCGGATGATGCCGCTACCGTGCAGGGCCTGGGGATCGCGCCCGAACGGATCAGATTGATTACCGGTGCCGGGGTGGATACGGCACGGTTCGCGCCCCGGCCCGAACCGGAAGGCAGGCCGGTGGTGATGCTGGCCTCGCGCCTGCTGTGGGACAAGGGGGTCGGCGAGTTCGTCGAGGCGGCGCGCAGGCTCAAGGGACGGGCGCGCTTCGTGCTCGTCGGCGCGCCGGATCCTGGCAACCCGGCCAGTGTGGCTGAAGGGGATCTCTATGCCTGGGTGCAGGATGGCATCGTGGAATGGTGGGGCCGGCGCGACGACATGGCGGAAGTCCTCAGCGCCGCGCACATCGTTTGTTTGCCTTCCTACCGTGAAGGACTGCCCAAGGTGCTGCTCGAAGCGATGGCCTGCGGGCGGGCGTGCATCACCACCGATGCGCCAGGCTGCCGCGACTGCGTGCGGGATGGCGACAACGGCCTGCTCGTGCCGGTGAAGGACGCTGCAGCGCTTGTCGCCGCAATCGAGCAGCTTCTCGACGATCAGAATTTGCGCCGGCGCATGGGCGAACGGGGACGGGAACGGGCGGTGGCCGAGTTCAGTCAAGATAGAGTGATCGATGCCACACTGGCAGTCTATGCCGAGGCGCTCGTTCGGAGGGGTGAATCATGAGTTTCGATATCCGGTGGAAGCAACGTTTCGACAATTTCCGGCGCGCCCTGAAGCAACTGACGGCGGCGGTGGATGTGTTCCGGCAGCGCCCGCTCTCGGAGCTGGAGCGCCAGGGGCTGATCCAGGCGTTCGAGTTTACTCATGAGCTGGCCTGGAACGTCTTGAAGGATTACCTGGAGATGGAGGGCATTCAGGGGTTGGTTGGGTCGCGCAGCACGGTGCGCGAGGCCTTCAAACGCGGCCTGGTGCGCGATGGCGAGGTGTGGATGGACATGATCGACAAACGCAATCTGTCCAGCCACACCTACAACGAAAACGTGGCGCAGGCCATTGTCCAGGCGGTGGTGGAGCGGTATCACCCGGCATTCCAGGAGCTCCAGCAGCGCCTGGCGGGGGAAGCATGACAGAGGAAAGTTTCGGCTTAGCAGCCAGCACCCTCGCCGTCGTCCGCGAGATTCTCGCCGCCGAGCCCAGGGTGGCGAAGGCGATCCTGTTCGGTTCCCGCGCCAAGGGAACTGAGCGGCCGGGATCCGACATCGACCTCGCTCTGGTGGGGGAGGAGCTCGACGTGGATGTGCTGGGGCGCTTGAGCAGGCAGTTTGAGGAGTCCCCGATTCCCTACGAGGTCGATCTGTTGCTGCTCGATACCCTCGATCATCCCGGCCTGCGCGATCACATCGCGCGGGTGGGCCGGGTCCTGTATGAACGTCAGGCGTCGTCCAGCGCGACGACGGCGTCTGGGCGACGATGAAAGCGCTCATTACCGGTGCCAGCGGTTTCATCGGTCGGCGGCTGCTCGAGCCGGGCGACTGGGCGCTGGTGCGGCGGATCGATCCTGACGTCCAAACTTTTTCTCATGGGCGGAGCGGGGCGGCCCTCACCCCCGGCCCCTCTCCCAAGGGGAGAGGGGAGCAGGTAGTGGGCGATCTGCTCGATCCTGCCTCGCTTGTGCGTGCGTGCGAGGACGTGGAGACGGTATTCCACTGCGCGGGCCTCGCGGATGCCGATGTGCGGGATGTCGAGCACCTCTGGCGCGTCAATGTCGAGGGCACGAAGAATCTCCTTGCTGCGGCGGGCCGGGCCGGGGTACGGCGCTTCGTGTTCTTTTCCAGCGTCAAGGCGATGGCCGAGCCGGGCGAGGAATGCGTCGATGAGGATTGGCCGGGCGAGCCGGTGACGCCCTATGGCCACGCCAAGCGGGCGGCGGAAGCAGCGGTGCTGGAAGCCGGCGCGCGCTTCGGCATGCATGTGGTGAATCTGCGCCTGGCGATGGTCTATGGCCGCGGCAGCCAGGGCAATCTGTGGAAGATGGCGCAGGCGGTCAGGAAGGGTTGGTTCCCGCCGCTGCCGGAGACGGGCAACCGGCGCTCCCTCGTGCATGTGGCGGATGTGGTGGCTGCGGCGCGTCTCGTCGCGCAGGATGCGCGCGCGAATGGCCGTACCTACATCGTGGCCGATCCGCGGCCCTATTCGAGCCGGGAGATTTATGACGCGCTGCGCGCGGCGCTTGGCCTGCCGCCGGCGCGCTGGCGGCTGCCGAAATTGGCGTTTCGTCTGGCGGGGGCGCTGGGCGGGCCGGTGGCACGGATCAGCGAACGGCTCGTCGGTTCGGCCTGCTATTCCCCTGGACGAATCGAAGAGGAGCTGGGCTGGCGGGCGCGCGTGGGGCTTGCCGAGGGCCTGCAGGAGATGTTTGCGTGATCCGGCTACTGGATGTCGTGCTGTCCGCCGTGGGGCTGGTCCTGGGCGGGCCGCTCATGGCGGTGATTTTTCTGGCTGGCTTCTTTGATACGGGCTCGCCCCTTTTTTTTCAGGAACGGGTGGGCCGCTACCGGCAGCCGTTCCGTCTGGTCAAGTTCCGGACCATGCGCCGCGGCACGCCGGACGTGGGCACGCACCTTGCCGACCCTTCCCGGGTGACCGCTCTGGGGCGTTTCCTGCGCCGCACCAAGCTCGACGAGCTGCCCCAGCTGTGGAATGTGTTCAAGGGCGAGATGAGCCTGGTCGGGCCCCGGCCGTGCCTGCCCAACCAGACCGAACTCATCGCGGCCCGCGACCGCCTGGGCGTGTTCGCCGTGCGGCCGGGGATCACCGGGCTTGCCCAGATCCGGGGTATCGACATGTCGGAGCCAGAGCGCCTGGCCCAGCTGGATGCGGAGATGGTGCGCCGGTTCGGCCTGGGCAGTTATCTAAAGATCCTGCTGGCGACGATCCTGGGCGCCGGACAGGGGGACAGGCTGAGGGTGAATCGGGGCTGAAGCCCCTCCCACAAGCAGCTCCAACAAGCCCTGTGGGAGGCGCTTTAGCGGCGACCAGTGCAGACGATGCGACAATCGCGGCTGAAGCCCCTCCCACAGAAGATGGGGCCCCAGGGGGTTGTGGGAGGCGCTTCAGCGGCGACACTGGAGGGGCAAATGGAAAATCGCGGCTAAAGCCGCTCCCACAGGCTGGCGCCAATCTGGTCTCGGGTTGGCGGACGATGCCCGCCCGGGGAGCCGAAACGGTAAACTTGTGTAAAAACTTCCACTGCCGCAAACCTGTGCAACCAGGCGGCCTTTACCGGTCTTTTTTCTGATGCCCCTGTTTCCTTCCGGCAAGCTTTTCATACCCTGGCGCAACCCCCGGGCTTTGCTTGCCTTCGCCCATGATGTGGCGGCCGCTGCAGGTGCCTGGTGGCTGGCCTTCTGGCTGCGCTTCAGTCCGGAGTGGCCGCTCCAGTTCGCCCATTTGTTCTGGCAGGGCCTGCCCGCGGTGGTGTTGACCCAGGCGGTCTGCTTCGTGGGGTTCGGTCTCTACCGCGGCATGTGGCGCTTCGCCAGCCTGCCGGACCTGAAGCGCATCCTCGCCGCAGTGGGTGTGTCGGCGCTGGCCGCGCCGGCGGCGCTCCTGCTGCTCATCCCCGGTGCGGTGATTCCCCGCTCCGTGCTCATCCTGGATCCACTTTTGCTGGTGACGATCATGGGCGGCAGCCGGCTCGCCTACCGGGCGTGGAAGGAGCACCGCCTCGCGGCCCTCACCCATCCGGAACAGCGTCCCGCGCTGATTCTCGGCGCGGGTTCCGGCGCGGATTTCTTTCTGCGCGAGCTGCGCCGCAATGCCTCGGCGCTGCGTCCCGTCGGCCTGCTGGATGACGATCCGGCCAAGTTGGGGCGCAGGCTGCAGGATGTTCCCGTGCTTGGCCGGATCGGGGACCTGCCTGCCGTCGCGCGCCGCACCGGCGCCGAGGTGGCGGTGCTTGCCATGCCTTCTGCACCCCACAGGGTGAAGCGCCGGGCAGCCGAGCTTGCCCTGGAGGCCGGGGTCGAGCTCCTCACCCTGCCCGCGTTGGAGGATCTGGTGGCGGGGCGTGTGACCATCCAGGCCCTGCGCACACTGGAACTGGAAGACCTCCTTGGGCGCGATCCGGTGCGCCTGGATCTCGCCGGGCTCACCGGTGCGATCGAAGGCCAAACCGTGCTGGTCACCGGCGGCGCCGGTTCCATTGGCTCGGAGCTTGCGCGCCAGCTGGCCGTCTTCCGGCCGGGCCGTCTCGTCCTCGTGGATGCGTCCGAATTTGGGCTCTACCGCATGGGCGAGGAGTTCGCCCGGCGCTTTCCGGATCTGCCCCTCGAGCTTGCTGCTGCCGACGTGCGCGACGCGGCGCGGATGCAGGCGCTGTTTGAGCGCCACCGCCCTGCGCTGGTGTACCACGCTGCGGCCTACAAGCACGTGCCCCTGATGGAAGGGGACAACGCCCTCGAGTGCCTGAGGAACAACGTGTTGGGAACCTGGGTGACTGCACGGGCGGCGATCGCGGCAGGCGCTGACAAGTTCGTGCTGGTCTCCACGGACAAGGCGGTGAATCCCACCAACGTGATGGGTGCCTCCAAGCGCCTGGCGGAACTGGTCTGCCAGAGTCTGGAGGGACAGGGCACCCATTTCGTCTGCGTGCGCTTCGGCAACGTGCTGGGCTCGTCGGGCAGCGTGGTGCCCAAGTTCCGCGCCCAGATCGAGGCGGGCGGCCCCGTCACGGTCACGCATCCCGAGGTCGTGCGCTATTTCATGACCATTCCGGAAGCGGCGCAGCTCGTGCTGCAGGCGGGGCTGATGGGCAAGGGGGGTGAAATCTTCGTGCTGGACATGGGCGAGCCGGTGAAGATCGTGGAGCTGGCCCGTCTCATGATCCGGCTCGCGGGCCGCAGCGAGGACGAAATCCCCATCGTCTTCACCGGCCTGCGGCCGGGTGAAAAACTTTACGAGGAACTCCTGGCCGACGAGGAAGCCACCCTGCCCACCCCCCACCCCCGGGTGCGCGTGGCCCGGGCTGCGGGCGATCCAGCGTGTGTGGCCCAGGCCCTGGACTGGATTCGCGCCGCGGGGGACGCGTCCGCGCAGACGGTGCGTGCAGAGCTTGCCCGCTGGCTTCCCGAATATCGGCCGGCGAATGCCGGTGGATCGCCGTTGGGTGCACCGGCAGGCGCGGCGTAGGGCTCAGTCGCCCGCCGCGGCGGCGAAGGCTCCATCAACCAGTTGGGCGAAGGCGGACGCTGCTTCCCGCACCGAGACATCGCCCACGTCCCGGCTTGTCGGCTGCAGCACAACGTGGGGCACGCCCCACGGGCGCCAGCGTTC
>JBBFMG010000114.1:0-7799 GCA_037478575.1 Burkholderiales bacterium
CCAGCAGGTGGCCGAGGGTGTCAGCCAGGCCAACCAGGCTGGCCGAGCCCTGTCTGACATCAACCGCAGTGTGGCGGACGCCGTGGGCCGTATCCACGAGATCGCCCTCGCCACCCGCAGCCGCACCGGCCAGAGCGAGCAGATCACGGCCCAGGTGGAACGGATCGCGGCCCTGGCCGAATCCAACCGTGCCGCCCTGGAGGAGACCAGCCAGGCCGTGCATGCCCTGCTGGCGCAGGCCAAAAATCTGGAACAGGTGGTGAACCGCTTCCGCCTGGCTTCCTGATTCCCGGACAACGAGCAACAACAAGGAGAGGCGCAGCATGTTTGGCAAGAGCAAGGAACTCATCAAGAACCTGAGGGCCCAGCTGGACGCCATGACCGCCGAGAAGAGCCGGCTGGCCATGGCCCTGGACAAGGCAAACCAGGAAAACGGCACCCTGGCGGCACGCGTGGCGGAGCTCGAGGCGGAACTCGCGTTCCAGCGGGGCATGTTCGAGAACATGCAGCGTTTCGGGGCGTCTTTCCTGGAAATGCAGCGCACCCTGGCCGGACTGGCCCAGAACATGAAGGCCGAGAAGGAACACGCCGTGACCGCCGCCAGCGCCTCCGGTGCGAGCCGCACGGTCATGCAGGACATTGCCTCCAACCTGCAATCGGTGGCGGAGAAAACCCAGCAAACCGCCGTGAGCGTGGAGCGGCTCAACGAGCGTGCCGGCCAGATTGGCGGCATCGTCAAGCTGATCAAGGAAATCGCCGACCAGACCAACTTGCTCGCCCTCAATGCGGCCATCGAGGCCGCCCGGGCCGGGGAGCAAGGGCGCGGCTTCGCCGTGGTGGCGGACGAGGTGCGCAAACTGGCCGAGCGCACCGCCAGCGCCACCAATGAAATTTCCACCCTGGTGGGCGCCATCCAGACCGAGATCCAGGGCACCAAGGGCCAGATGGAAGCCGAGGCAAGGCAATCCGAATCCTTCAGCCGCAAGGGCGAAGAGGCCACCCAGGCCCTGAAACATCTCATCGAGCTTTCCCGGGACATGGAAGGCGCGATTGCCGCTTCGGCCGTGCGCAGCTTCGTGGAGCTGGCCAAGCTGGACCACCTGGTTTACAAGTTCGAGGTTTACAAGGTCTTCATGGGCCTGTCCGAGAAACGGCCCCAGGACTTCGCCAGCCACACCGCCTGCCGCCTGGGCAAGTGGTACTACGAAGGCGATGGGCACGCCTGCTTCAGCCAGCTGCCGGGCTATCGCGAGGTCGAGGCGCCCCACAAAACCTTCCACGAAAACGGCGTGGCGGCCGTGGAAGCCTTCCATGCCGGAGACAGGGCCAGTGCCCTGGCCCACATGCAGAAGATGGAAGAGGCAAGCATGGAGGTGCTTGCAAGCCTTGAGCGCATGGCCGCCAGCGGCGAGGCGGACAGCAGCATCCTCTGTGTCAACCACGGCCACTAAAACGGGAGCCCTGCCATGTCCGAGCTGCTCAAGAACATCGACGCCCGCACCAAGCTGGCTGGCACCAACAAGCTGGAAATTCTGCTTTTCACCCTCGGCACCGATGTGCGTACCGGCCGCCGGGAAACCTTCGGCATCAATGTGTTCAAGGTGCGGGAAGTCATGCGCGTGCCCGAAATCACCCGGGCGCCGGAAATGCCGCCGGCAGTGGAGGGCATGGTGAGCCTGCGCGGAGTGCTGGTGCCGGTGGTGGATCTGGTCAAGTTCACCGGCATCCAGACCGAGAACAAGCCGGAGATCATGATCGTCACGGAATACAACGGCCACACCCAGGGTTTCCTGGTAGAGGCGGTGGATACCATCCTGCGCCTGGACTGGTCCTCCATCAAGGTGCCGCCGGACATGTTTGCCGGCCACATGGGCGGCCTGGTCACCGCCGTGACCGAGCTCAATGACGGGCGTCTGGTCATGCTCATGGACGTGGAGAAGATCCTGGCCGACACGATTCACACGGACGACGATTTTCTCTACAACGCCGTGCAGCCGCTGCAGGTGGAGAACCCGCCCACCATCTTCTTCTGCGATGATTCCGCCATCGCCCGCAAACAGATCGAGAAGACGCTTCACGCCATGGGCGTGCACTACCACATGGCCAACAACGGCCGCCAGGCGTGGGAGGCGCTGCTCAGGATCGCAGAACAAGCCGAGGCCGCCGGTCTCCCGGTGAGCCATTTCGTCCAGCTCATCCTCACCGACGTGGAAATGCCGGAAATGGACGGCTACATGCTGACCCGAAACGTCAAGAGTGATCCCCGTTTCGCAGGCATTCCCGTGATCATGCATTCCTCGCTGTCCGGGATGTCCAACCAGCAACTGGGCCGCTCCGTCGGGGTGGATGAATACGTTTCCAAGTTCGAGCCGCAGCGGCTGGCAGAAACGCTCGCCCGCATCCTCAAGGGCAACGTGCGCGCCGCGGCCTGACCACAACCTGACAACGGAAAGTCGATCATGGAAATGCCTGGCAACCCTGCCCTCCTGGAAAACATCGACGCCCGCACCAAGCTCGCGGGCTCGAACAAGATGGAAATCCTGCTGTTCTCGCTGGGTACCGGCGAGGTGTTCGGCATCAATGTATTCAAGGTGCGCGAAGTGTCCCAGACCCCGCCCATCACCCGCACGCCCAACACGCCTCCCGGGGTGGAAGGGGTGATCTCGCTCCGGGGCAACATCATCCCGGTGATCAACCTGGCCAAGTTCGTGCACATCGACGGCGCACCCGAGAACAGCGGCCAGACCATGATCGTGACGGAGTTCTCCCGCCATACCCAGGGGTTTCTGGTGCATGACGTGGACCGCATCATCCGCGTGGACTGGGACAAGGTGAAGCCGCCCACGTCCATGCTCACCGGCCATGACTCCATGATCACTGCCATCACGGAACTGCCGGACGGCAAGCTGGTGTCCATCCTGGACGTGGAACAAATCCTGGCCCAGGCCATCGGCGAGGAAGAGGTGCCACCCCTGGAGCCGGTACAGTCGGAAAGAGAGCACATGGTGTTCTTCGCCGACGATTCCATGGTGGCGCGCAAGGAGATCGTCAAGGTGCTGGAGACCCTGGGCGTCAAGTACCAGCAGGCCACCAACGGCCTGGAAGCCTGGGAAAAACTCCAGGGCCTGGCCGCACGCGCCCAGGCGGAAGGCGTGCCCCTGCGGGAGCAGATCAGCCTCATTCTCACCGACGCCGAAATGCCGGAAATGGACGGCTACGTGCTCACGAAGCAGATCAAGTCCGACAAGCGCTTCGAGGGCATTCCGGTGATCATGCACTCCTCCCTCTCGTCCGAGGCCAACCGGGCCATGGGGCAGAACGTAGGGGTGGACAACTATGTGGCGAAATTCGACCCGGCAGTGCTGGCAGAGACCCTGCGTCCCTTCCTGCACTGAAATCAAATGACAATGACACTGAACAGAGGGCCTCACATGCAGATGATCCAAGGAGCGCCGCATGGCTGATCCGAACATGAAATTCCTGGTGGTGGACGATTTCTCCACCATGCGCCGCATCGTGCGCAACCTGCTCAAGGAACTCGGCTTCACCAACGTGGAAGAAGCCGAAGATGGGGTGGTGGCGCTGCAGAAGCTGCGCAATGGCAAGTTCGACTTCGTGGTCAGCGACTGGAACATGCCCAACATGACCGGGCTGGAGCTGCTCAAGAACATCCGCAGCGACCCTGCCCTCAAGCACATTCCGGTGCTCATGGTGACCGCCGAGGCGAAGAAGGAAAACATCATCGCGGCGGCCCAGGCCGGCGCCAGCGGCTACGTGGTGAAGCCCTTCACCGCGGCCACCCTCGAGGAAAAACTCAACAAGATCTTCCAGAACCTAGGAGGTGCCAAGTGAGCAACACGGCAAGCGGTGACAGCGACGAACTGGAGGCGCTGTTCGACAGCATCGTGCGCGCCAACGCCCTGGCCGAGGCGGGTCAGGCGCCGGCGGTGGCCGAAGAGGCCCCCGCCCCCGCCGGCCCGGTCGAAGGCGGCATCACGGAGCCCTATTACAGCCAGCTCGGCCAGCTCACGCGCAAGCTGCACGACACCCTCAAGCAGCTGGGCTACGACAAGTCCCTGGAAAAGGCGGTGGATTCCATGATCCCGGATGCCCGCGACCGTCTCGCCTACATCGCGGCGCTCACCCAGCAGGCGGCGGAACGCGTGCTCAACGCCACCGACGTGGCCAAGCCCATCCAGGAAGAACTGGAATCCAAATCCACCGCGCTGTCGGCGCGCTGGGACAGCCTGTTCCGCAACGAGCTGTCAGTGGAGGATTTCAAGCAGCTGGTGCACGAGACCCGGGGTTTCCTGCAGGACGTCCCGCGCATGACCTCCGCCACCAATGCCCAGCTGCTGGAGATCATGATGGCCCAGGACTTCCAGGATCTCACAGGGCAGGTGATCCGGAAGATCATCGACATGGCCCAGGAGATGGAAAACGAGCTGCTCAAGGTACTGGTGGCCAATACGCCCGCCGAGAAGCGGCCTCACCTGGAGTCCGGTCTGCTCAATGGTCCAGTGATCAGCGCCGAGGGTCGGAGCGACATCGTCACCAGCCAGGAACAGGTGGACGAACTCTTGGAAAGCCTGGGCTTCTGAGGTCGCGACACAACGAGAGGACAAGCCCCCATGAGCGCATTCGAAGGCATGGAAGATCTGTTGCAGGATTTCCTCACGGAGGCCACCGATCTTCTTTCCGAGGTGGACAACAGGCTGGTGGAGCTGGAGAAGTCGCCGCAGGACAAGGATCTCCTGAACCAGATTTTCCGCGGCTTCCACACCATCAAGGGCGGTGCGGGGTTCCTCAACGCCACCCCCCTGGTGGAACTGTGCCACCGCACGGAAAACCTGTTCGACAAGCTGCGCAACGGGGAGATGTCCCTCACCCCGGAGATCATGGACGTGATCCTGGCCGCCACCGCGGCGGTGCGAGAAATGTTCGGCTTCCTCGCCCAGGGGCGCATGCCGGAACCCGCCGACAAGGATTTGATGCTGGAGCTGGATGCGGTGCTGGCCGGTGACAAGGCCATGCAGGTCTGGCAGAACCAGGCGGCCCACACACCTCAGGAACCGGTGGAAGACGGGGCCGCGCCGCCTCCCTCTGGCCAGGGTGGCCGGGAACAGGGCCCCGACTGGCGGCTGCTCTATCATGCCCTGCTGGGCACCCGCCCCGAGGAAGACGCCGCCCCGGCGCAACGTTCGCCCGCGGCGCCCGCGGCGTTCCCGGCCCCACCGACGCGGCTGGAACCGAGAACGGCACCCGCCAAGAGTGCGGCCCCGGCGGCGACCAAGGAAACCACCATCCGCATCGACACGGCGCGGCTGGACCAGGTGCTCAACCTCTCGGGCGAGATCGGTCTGACCAAGAACCGCCTCAACTGCCTGCGTGCGGACATCCTCGCCGGCAAGACCGATGCCGCCACCCTCAAGGCCCTGGACGAGGCCGTGAGCCAGCTGGATCTGCTGGTGGGGGATCTGCAGAACGCGGTGATGAAGACACGCATGCAGCCCATCGGCCGCCTGTTCCAGAAGTATCCCCGGCTGGCGCGCGATCTGGCGCGCAGCCTGGGCAAGGACGTGGAGCTGGTGCTGGAAGGGGAAGATACCGAGATCGACAAGACCATGATCGAGGATCTCAACGATCCCCTGGTGCACCTGGTGCGCAACGCAGTGGACCATGGCGTGGACAGCCCGGAGGAACGGCTCGCCGCGGGCAAACCGGCCAAGAGTGTGATCAAACTGTCCGCCCAGCAGGTGGGCGACCACATCGTGATCGAGATCGCCGACGATGGGCGCGGCATCCGCCCCGACGTGATCCGGCGCAAGGCGCTGGAGAAGGGCCTGATCGACGTGGAGACCGCCAACAGCCTGGACGAACGGCAGAGCCTGAATCTCATCTTCCTGCCGGGATTCTCCACCAAGGACCAGATCTCGGACGTCTCGGGCCGCGGAGTCGGCATGGACGTGGTCAAGACCAACATCACCCGACTCAACGGCCGCATCGACATCCGCTCCGTGGTGGGCCAGGGCACCACTTTTACCATCACCCTGCCCCTGACCCTCGCGATCCTACCGGTGCTGATCGTGCGCTTGGGCCGCCAGCCCTTCGCCGTGCCCCTGTCCATGGTGCGCGAGATCATTCCCATCCGGCCCGACGAGGTGCAGCAGGTCTCGGGGCGCGCCACGCTGGTGGTGCGTGACGAGGTGCTGCCGGTCAAGACGCTGGCCGGCATCATCGGCTGGCCGGAGGAGGGACCACCTGCCTTTGGCGTGCTCATGCAGTCCGGGGAATCGGCCTTCGTGCTGGCCATCGACGGCTTCATCGGCCGCGATGACGTGGTAATCAAGCCACTGGAGGGCATCAAGCCCCATGGCGTGGCGGGTGCGACGCTCTCCGGGGATGGTCAGGTGGTGCTGGTGCTGGACATGGAAGCACTGCTCTCCGGTGAAACCCCCAGCCCCCAGGCCAGCCTGTTCCGCGCCACCGGCTAACCCCCAGCGAGGCCTGAACGACCGCGACCTCCCATGGAGAGCAAGCCATGAACCCCTTCGCCCCCGCTGCGCTCGGCCGCACCACCGAGGAAGTCTTCGTCGGCCGCCAGCCCATCGTGGACAGCCAGCAGCGCATCGTCGGCTATGAGCTCCTGTTCCGGGAGGACGCCGGTGCCACCCGGGCCGACGTCACGGACGACCTCCTGGCCGGCACCCGGGTGCTGGTCAATACCCTGAGCAACATGGGTACGGAATGGCTGTTCGGCGACCGGATGGCCTTTCTCAACGTCTCCACCGCCATGCTGGCAAGTGATTTCCTGGAGCTCCTGCCGCCCCGGCGGGTGGTGCTGGAAATCCTGGAGGACGTGGTACCCACACCGGAACTGCAGCAGCGTCTGAACGATCTGCGCGCCCAGGGGTTTAACCTCGCTCTGGACGATTACGACGGCAACCCCGCCTTCGATCCCCTTCTGCCCCTGATGAGCTATGTGAAGATCGACGTCCTGGCCACTCCCGCGGAACGGCTGCCGGCGGTGGTGGCCAGCGCGCGCCGGCACCCGGTGAAGCTGGTGGCGGAGAAGGTGGAAACCCGGAGCGTGTTCAATACCTGCCGCAGTCTCAAGTTCGATTTGTTTCAGGGGTTCTATTTCGCCCATCCGGAAACCCTCACGGCACGGGTAATCAACCCCGGCCAGGCGCTGGTGCTGGAACTGCTCAACAAGGTGCGCGCCAACGCCGACATCGCCGAGCTGGAAAAGGGATTCAAGCGGGACGTGGCCCTGTCCTTCAAGCTGCTGCGCTACATCAATTCGGTGGGCTTCGGCCTGTCCTGCGAAATCCAGTCCATCCGGCATGCGCTGGCCATCCTGGGCTACCAGCAGCTCTACCGCTGGCTCACCCTGCTGGTGGTCACCGCCAACGAAGGCTCGACCCCACCCGCCCTCATGAAGACGGCCGTCACCCGCGGCCGTCTCACGGAACTGCTTGGCATGGAACTGCTGGACAAGCACGAGCGGGACAATCTGTTCATCGTGGGCATCTTCTCGCTGCTGGATGCCATGCTGGAAATGCCCATGGAACAAATCCTGGAAAAGCTGCACCTGCCGGAGCCCATCGCCGACGCCCTGTTGCACCGGGAAGGGGTGTATGGTCCCTTCCTCCAGCTCGCGGAGGCCTGCGAGGGTGACAATATTCCGCGCATTCGCGCCCTGGCCGAATCCCTCACCCTGGACCCGGAACGGGTGAATGCGGCGCACCTGCAGGCCCTGGCCTGGGTGGAGGAACTGGGCGTCTGACGCCCCGCCG
>JBBFMG010000115.1:0-7718 GCA_037478575.1 Burkholderiales bacterium
GGCCTTTTTGTCACGGTGGCTGATCCGCGCGGTATCCTCGGGGGCAGCCAGCGCTTGTATCGCCGCTGTACGCCATTGCTCGAGTTTCTGCGGATACACGCCGTTCTCGCGGCACCAGGCGCTCTTGCTGGCCTCATCCATTGCGGCGGTGACTAACACAGCCTCGAATCGGGCCGGCCCTGTCCAAGCCCGCTCGCGAGCCGGCTTGGACAGGGCATCCGCACGCCACCGCTCCAGCGTCGCCGTTGAAATACTCAGTTCGCGGGAAACCGTCTCCACCGATGCGCTCTCCGGGGGCAGCAAACGCGCCACCGCTTTGTCCTTGAATGCTTGTCCGTATCTGGCCACTTTGTTCTTTCGTTATCACCCCCAGGTTTCAGATTCTATCGAGGCGACAACTATTCTGACTCAGAGGGCATCCATGACGGCCTTGGGCGCCATGCCTGATTGTCGCACGCGGCCGGCAAACGCGCGCAGCACGGGGTTGTGGTCCCGTGTGCCTAGGGCAGGGATGTACGGCGCCCGGCGCAGGACTGTCGTTCCGCAGCCGGGGAATGACGCCGCGTCGGCCGGTGTTTTCACTGGAACATGAAGGTCTCGTACTCCAGCCGGTCCAGCTTGCGGTCGAGGAGGATGAGGCCCAGGGCGACGCTGAGCAGCAGGGCAATGGCAAAGCCGTAGCCGTAGAAGGGCGCGCCCAGCTTGAGGGTCACCGCGGTGAACAGGGTGTTGGCGAGGAAGAAGATCGCCGTGAGGGCCACCACGACACGCCGGCGATCGAGATAGAACAGCACGTTCAGGATGGCCAGCAGCATGACCTGCAGGCTTGCGCCCACCACCTGGATCTGCAACAGGGGCAGGTACAGGCTGGATATGCCGAGCCAGGCGAGCAGGCTCGGCCCCGCCACGAAGGTGGCGAGCACCGCGATGAACTGAATCTTGGCGATTTCCCCCAGCCCCTGGCGCACGGCGTAAACCATCTCGTCGCGCATGTCCTGGATGTATTCCAGGGAGGCGCCCTCGCGCACGGCGGTGAAGAACTTGTCGTAATACTCGGCGAAGTCGGTTTCGATGCGCACCAGAAAGACCGCCATCCCCGGCACGATGGAAAGGTAGGCGAGGAATACCGGCAGGTCGTAGATCATTGAGCCGCGCAGGGGGCCGATGACCGGCTCCGAGGTGTCGGGCCAGGCCCAGAACAGGAACTTGTCCGCCCACACGGCGAGGTTGTAGAGGGTGCCGGCGAACAGCAGACTGAAATAGAAGGTGCGCCGGTGCAGGCAGTGGTAGCTCACGCTGCGTGGGCTGGGATAGGCCTGGGCCACGGTCCACCACATGCCGGCGAGGAGCACCAGCTGCCCCAGGGCGAACGCGGCGAGCAGCCCTTCCAGGCCGAAGGGGGCGAAGGCATAGGCCAGGCCCACCACCAGCGAATAGGCCACGGCGAACAGCAGCACGATGGCCTTGTAGCGCTTCAGCCCGGACAGCAGCACCGCCAGCAGCCACACGCCCGCCAGTTCGGTGAAGCTCATCACCACCAGCAGCCGGTAGGCGAAGCTCACGCCTTCGAACAGGGTTGCCATGATCAGCGTGGCCAGGCCCGCCGCACCACACAGCACCAGCCCCAGCAGGCCGTGCAGGTTGGGCAGCACCAGTTCGTCGCGCTTCTCGAACAGGCGGTCGGAGACGTAACGGGTGAAGGCAAGCTGCAGGCCGCCCGTCAGGATGAGACTGGTGGCGATGAGATAGGTGACGGTGGTCTGGAACTGGGTGATGAGGCTGGGCGGCACCACGATGCCGCTGCCCAGCACGCCCACCAGCAGGATGCCAATGATGGACAGCACCCAGGGGCCGGAGCCGATCATGCCGGCATAGGCATAGGCCTGCAGCACCCCGCCCAGGGTGTTGCGGGCGAGCAGCTTGCGCAGTTCGAAGCCAATGCCGGCCATCAGTGCTGCTCCATCGCCTGGCGGTACACCTGCCGGTAGGCGTCGAACATCATGTGGTCGGCGTAATAGGTCTCCACGCGGGCGATGGCCGCGCGGGAGGTGGCGTGCCAGCGGGCCTCGTCCGTGAGCAGGGCGAGGGCGGCATCGGCCAGCGCGGTGGGGTCGGCGATGCCGACGATGGCGCCCGAGGGTCCCAGTGCCCGGTCCTCGGGGGTGAGGCCTTCCACCAGCTGGCGGCAGGAACCCACATCGGTGGCCACGGTGGGGACGCCGGCCGCATAACCTTCCAGAATCACCAGCGGCAACGCCTCGCTGATGGAAGACAGCACCGTGAGCCCGATTTTGGGCATGAGTTCGTCCACCTTCTGGAAGCCCAGGAAACGCACCTTGTCCGTGAGCCCCAGGCTCGCCGCCAGATTGCGGCACTCCTCGGCATAGCCCGGATCCTCGTCCTCGGGACCGGCGATCCAGCCTTCCGCCTCCGGCAGCACGTTGACCACGCGGCGCATGGCGCGGATGAAGGTCTTCACGTCCTTGATGGGCACCACCCGGCCGATCAGACACAGCACGGGCGGCACCCGGGCGGGACGCTGATCGCGCAGGGGCCGGAAGCGGGCGAGATTCACCCCGTTGGGAATCAGCCGGGTGCGGGCCGGGTCGGCGCCATCCTGGATCTGGCGCTGGCGGTTGGCTTCATAGAGCGCGATGATGGGATTGGCTGCGTCGTAGCAGGCGCGTCCCAGCCACTCGAAGAAGCGGATCCACAGCGACCGGTAATAGGACACCTCCGTGGGATCGCGCTGGAACACATTGCGGTTGTCCTTGATCCACTCCGCCTGGAGTAGGTCGATCTTGCGCTCCTTGGTGTAGATGCCGTGCTCCGACAGGATCAGCGGGCGGCCGTGGCGGGCCTTCACCAGGGCGCCGAGAAAGCCGGCATAACCGGTGGAGATGGTATGAAACACGGGGCTCGCGGGCAGGGTGCGGGCGATGGCGGCCAGCTTCCACAGGGGCGCGTGCATGATGCGCACCGTCCAGAAATAGTCCACGAAGGAGGGGTCGGTGCAAAAGCGCCGGTAACGGTTGCAGACGAACTCCCAGGCCGCACGCGAGCGCAGGAAGTGGTCGCGCGTCAGGCGCTGCCCTTCCAGCAGCGTGGGGAACATGGCCGCCATGCGCAGCATGGCCTGCGCGGGCGGCACGCCAGCCAGGAAGGATTCGTGCAGCGCTTCCACCTGGCCCATCACCGGCGGTGGAGGTTCCGGCACCTCCAGCGGCGGCGGGGGCTCCGGTTCGAACAGGTAATGGGTTTCCAGTCCCACCACGTTGGCCGGCAGCTCGTAGCGCATGGGCCCGTAGTCCTCGCGCCGGCTGCCCAGGAACACGAGATGGAAACGCCATTCCGGAAACGCGCGGATGATCTGGTGCACCCAGCTGGACACCCCGCCGCTCACGAAGGGATAGGTGCCTTCCAAAAGCAGGGTGATGTCCGCCTTCATGCCGCCCTCCAGTAGCGCACCACAGCGGCCAGGCGCGGCGCGGTGGCGGCCGGGTCGAGGCGGGCGAGCATGGCCCGTGCGGTGACGTAGTCGCCCTGGTCGTAGGCCAGTTCCGCCAGGTAGGGCAGCACGCGGCCCGCCGGCAGTTGGTCCAGGCTGCGGTAGATCGCCGCCGCTTCCTCCAGCCGGCCCAGGGCATGCAGGGCGCGGGCCTTGCAGAGCGCCATCTCGGCATGGGGCCCGGCGGCCAACACCTCGTCCGCATAGGCCAGACAGCGTTCCAGGGCATGGCGGCGCACATCACCCACCGCCAGGCCGTGATAGACCAGCTCCCAGTAGAGCTCGGCGAGGCGTTCGGCCTGGGCGCGGCGGTCCTCCCCGCCGGCGGCGTAGCGGGTGAGCGCCTCGTGGATGGCCGCGTTGAGGCGCTTTTCCCGTGCATCCAGCAGGCCATAGGCCAGCAGGCGCACGTCCTCATTGTTGCAGGTGAGCACGCGGCGCAGAAGCGGCGTGGCGATGCGTCCCGGCACGCGGGCCAGGGCGAGCAGGGCCCCCACCCGGGTATCCACCGGCACGCGGGGGTTGGCCAGTATGCTCCCGGCACCGGTGAAGCGAAACCCGGGCAGCGTGGCGAGATGAATGTCGAAGGGCGGCACACTCACCTCGGCGAAGCTGGCCGCGCGGTGCTGGGCGCGCAGCCGGCGCACGCCCATGAGCCAGAGCAGGGTGAGGGGAATGCCGATCACAGGCAGGGCAAACAGCAGGGCGAAGGCAAGCGGCAGCAGCGACAGGCGCGCCCGGTGCGCGCCCGGGGCGAGCAGGGCGGTGACCGCCAGCCCGGCTGTCAGGGCCGCCGCCGCATGGAGCAGGCAGAAGGCGACAAAGGCGGCGCTGTCGGTGCCGGCGAGCAATGCGCCGCCCCAGGCCGATCCCTCCAGCGCGGTGGCGTAGGCGAACAGCTTAGCCTGCACCTGGCGCCTCCAGTGCGCGCGCCAGCAGTTCAAGCGGCGCCTCGTCCAGGGCCAGGCGCTCCACGTTCACGCCGGCATCGGGCAGCGATCCGCCGCCGCGCTCCGCGAACCAGCGCTCGATGCGCCGGGTGTAGCCTTCCGCGCCCGCTTCGCCGGTGAGGGGCAGGATCACCAGCAGGCGCGGCTGGTTTCCCCCCGTAAACCATTCCAGGTCCAGGCCCCGGGACTGGCGCGCCAGGACGCGGGGCAAATCGGCGGCCAGCGCCTGGGGGCTGAAGCGGAACACCATCAGGCTGGAGACGATGCCGTTGCTGAGGGTGAGGCGGTGCAGGCGTTCCAGTTCCAGCGCGAAGCGCGGCGGACAGTCGGGATGACGGGCCAGGATGGGCGCGGCCAGGCGGGCCATGGCCAGCCCGTCGGCATAGTAGCCAAGCAGCAGTTCCAGGCTTTGCAGGGTTTCCTCGTGCAGGGCGAGGAAGGGCAGCCGTTCCACCACCAGGAGAAGACTCACCGCCTCGCCCTTGGCTGCAGCGGGAGCGGCCACCCGGTAGCGGCTGGCTGCCTCGCCCGTGAGGTCCCGCACATGGGCCAGCCGTTCGTGGTCCAAGGCGTGGCGCACCAGCGGATCGAGGGGATCGAGGTTGAAGGGTTCGCCCACCCGGGCCAGGGGTTCCAGCCCAAGCACCCCGTCGTGGATGGGATAGAGCGCGGCGCGTTCCAGCTGGCAGTACTGGGCGAGCAGTTCCATGAGCGCCTGGGCGCGGGTCTCCGGCGCCTGGTCCGAGACCAGACGGCCCAGGGCATCGCGCAGGGTCATGGGCCGGGTGAGAAGCTCCTGCTCCAGCCTGTCGTGGGACAGGCGCAGCAGGTAGTACTGCTCGGTGAGGCGCTCCAGGCGTTCGTCCAGATAAGCCTGCAGGGTTTCCGCGCGCCGGGCGCGCGCCAGCCAGAGGCTGGTGAACTCGCCGGTGAGCATCACCAGGATGAAGCCCCCGAGAAAGTAGAGACGCGGGAACGGGGCCAGGGGCCAGCCCGCCGCCGCCAGCGTGAGCCACGCCAGCACCAGCACGCCGCCCGCGGCGATACCCGCCAGGGAGCCGTAGCGCAGGCTCACCACCACCGGGGCGAGCCAGGCCCAGGGGAAGCCGGCGCGCACCCAGAAGGGATCCAGGGGCGACAGCCACAGCCCCAGCCCCACCGCGAGCAGCGGGGCGGCCAGAGTCTCGCCCGCCGCCGCCGGCTGGCTTGCGAACGCCGCCCAGCGTTTTTTCAGGGCTTCCCCCATGGACTTCAGCGCGGGGCGGCTAAGGGGGTGAGCAACTCCGCCGTGAGTTTCTGGGCCACGGCCGCCAGCGCCTCGCGGGAATAGCCGCTCTTGCCGCCTACGGCGCTGTAGAGGCGCGCGCCGCTGGATACGTCATACACCGTCACCGCCAGTCCCACCGCGGGCTCCCCGTCCACCCCCACCTTGTAGCGCCATTCCGAGACGCTGCCCGTGAGCAGGTAGCGGGCCCCCTGGGTCTTCGCCCATTGCAGCAGTTCCTGGAGGCTGCGCGGCTGGGCCTTCTCGAACAGGCTCTCGTCCAGCCACGCCGGTGGCGGCGTCACCACTTTGGGCGAGATCCGCGCCGCGAGCCACTGGCTGGCCACGCTTTGGGCGCGGCTGCCGGCCAGCGGCGTTTCCGTGTGATTGGCGAAGGGCGCGACGGCCCAGACGGCCTGGGGCTCCAGGGTCGGCGCCGGGCCACGTTCCACCGTGGCGCAGGCACCCAGGGTGAGGGGGATCAGGCAGGCCAAAGCCAGCAGGGTTCTCCGGTTCATGGTGTGTCCTTGTTGGTCTTGTCAGAGGTCAGAAATCCAGCCGATAGCGCAGAAACAGCCGGCGGCTGCTCCCCGGCGTGGTGCCCTGGGCGCGCGCCCATTGGCCGCCCAGCGCCAGGTGGTCGGCACCGAACACGCTGCCCACGACGCCCACGAGGGCATCGTAACCGAAACCTTCCTCGCTGTGCCGGGTAAGGCTCAGGGACCAGAAGGGCCGCAGGGCCCGCGTATCGGTGTCCAGGAAGGCGAGGCGGCTGCTCAGGGTCAGTCCCCACAGGGTGAAGTCGCGCGGCAGGAAGAAATTGGCATCGAAGGCCGTGCTGCCCGCCGGCAGCAGGGAAGCCAGCGCGGCATCGTTCACGGTTACCGGACGGTACTGGTGGCGGCTTACGAACAGGTCCAGGAAGCCATCCGGATCCTCCCGGCGCAGCCAGGTGCTGGCGTGCACTTCCCAGGTGCGACCCCGGCCCAGGGATGTGCCGGTCTGGGCGCGGTAGCGGCTCGCCGCGGCCCGGGCGGAGAAGGCGAAGGGACGGACCGGCTCGACGGTGAGCGTCAGGGCGAGGCCGTCCTTCTCCCCTGCCACCCGGAGGGGGGTGGATTCTTCCGCAGGCTGGGCGTGGCCGGCCTCCAGAGCCAGCTCCCAGTGTCCGCGCCGCCGCCGGTAGGCGGCCGACAGGGGCGTGCGGCTGGCGAAGGCTTCGCGGCGGCCGATGGAAAGCTGCCAGGCATCCTCGCCGCGGCGGCCTGTAGCCGCGAGGGTGGTGCGCCGCTCATCGGCCACCCTGCCCAGGGCGGCGGGGTCCTTGAGGCTGCGCTGGATGGAGGTGAGCTCCAGGGCGAGCCTCAGCCGGGGCAGGACGGCCCCCTGCACGCCCAGCGTGGTCTGGTTTTCGTCGAAGGCGGGGAAACGCAGCGCCTCCCATTGCACAGAGGCGCGGCTTGCACCCCCGCGCAGCAGCTCGTCGAGCTGCGCCTGCAGATCGTCATCGGTGCCGAGCCGGGCCTGGGCCGCGAAGGCGAGGCTGGCGGCCTCGGGTTCAGACAGGCGGCGAGCGGCCTCCACGGCATCGCGCCGCGGCAGGTCGTCGGGCTGGGCCAGCAGGCGGGCGAGGGCCTCGCGGTCGTCCTGCGCCAGGGCCACGGCGAGTTCCGCCCAGCGGGGGCGGGCCGCGGCTTGCGCCAGGCGCCCGTAGAGCCAGGCCCGGGCGAGGCTGTACTCGCCGGCGTTGATCCAGTGGGCAAGGAGCAGCGGGGATGCGCGTTCCGGGCTTTCCGCCACGGCCGCGGCCAGGGTGGCGCGGGCGCGGTCGCCGGGCTCCAGGGTGGCGGCCAGACGCGCGCGGGCGAAGCGCCGCGCCTCCGGCGCCACCTGTCCGATGCGGCGCAGGGCATGGCACCGCAGCTGCCAGGCCTCGTCGTGACGGTCGAGCTGTTCCAGGAGATCCGCCGCGGTGATGAGCCACAGGGGATCGTCC
>JBBFMG010000116.1:0-7714 GCA_037478575.1 Burkholderiales bacterium
GACCCGCTTCTCCGGCCGCAGCAGGGCGACGGTGCGACTGCCCCGGGTCACTTCCACCAGACCCTGGGAGGCCTGGTAGTTGGGTCCGGTGCGTTCCTGGATGCCGCGGAAGGTGAAGGTATAACCCGCCACGGTGGTGCTGTCCCCCACGGCCATCTTCATGTCGCGTTCGATTTCGAAACCCTTGACGACGGTAACCCCGACGATGAACACCCCCACCCCCAGATGGGCCAGATGCATGCCCCAGAAGGCGCGCGGCGGCCTGTTGTTCGTGCCCCGCAGGCGCCGCCACACCGCCACGGCCACGGTGGCGAACACCCAGAAGGCGAGCAGGAAGCCGAGACCGATGAGCGGCGTCCATTTGCCCAGTGTGAGGGGCACAAGCAGGGCGCTCGCCGCTGCCACGGCCAGCGCCCATTTCAGGCGGACCGCCAGGTCCGGGAGGGACTGTTCCTTCCAGCGCGCAACGGGACCCACGCCCATCAGGAAAACCACGGGCGCCATCAGCGGCAGGAACACCGCGTCGAAATAGGGGGGGCCTACCGAGATCTTGCCCAGCCCCAGGGCGTCGATGAACAGGGGATAGAGGGTGCCCAGCAGCACCGCGCCGGCCGCCACCAGCAGCAGCACGTTGTTGGCGAGCAGCAGCGTCTCCCGCGACAGCAGGGCGAACCGGCCGCCCACCCCCACGCGCGGCGCACGCCAGGCGAACAGGGTGAGGGAGATGCCGATCACCACGGCCAGGAAGGCGAGGATGAACACGCCCCGGCGCGGGTCGGTGGCAAAGGCATGCACCGAAGTGAGCACGCCGGAGCGTACCAGGAAGGTGCCCAGCAGGGAAAGCGAGAAGGCGAGAATGGCCAGAAGCACCGTCCAGCTCTTGAAAGCACCGCGTTTCTCCGTCACGGCCAGGGAGTGAATGAGGGCGGTGCCCACCAGCCAGGGCATGAAGGAAGCGTTTTCCACCGGATCCCAGAACCACCAGCCGCCCCATCCCAGCTCGTAATAGGCCCAGCCGCTGCCCAGAGCGATGCCCAGGGTGAGGAACATCCACGCTGCCGTGGTCCAGGGACGGGACCAACGGGCCCATGCGGCATCGAGCCGCCCCGAGAGCAGCGCCGCGATGGCGAAGGCGAAGGCGATGGAGAATCCCACGTAGCCCATGTAAAGCATGGGTGGATGGAATACCATGCCCGGATCCTGCAGCAGGGGGTTGAGATCCCGCCCTTCCAGGGGCGCGGGCAGCAGTCGCTCGAAGGGATTGGATACCAGCAGCATGAACAGCAGAAAACCCACGCCGATGAAGCCCATCACCCCCAGCACCCGCGCCACCAGATCGTCCGGCAGATGGCGGGAGAAGGCAGTGACGGCGAGCCCCCACAGGGTGAGCATGAAGGTCCACAGCAGCATGGAACCTTCGTGTCCGCCCCACACCGCGGCGAAGCGGTAGTGTGCAGGGAGCTGGCTATTGGAATTGGCCGCCACGTACTGCACCGAGAAATCGTTGGTGAGAAAGGCGTAGGCGAGACAGCCGAAGGCGAAGGCCACGAACACGAACTGGCCCACCGCGGCGGGACGGGCCAGGGCCATCAGGTTGGGGGCCCGCCTTGCGGCGCCCAGGAACGGCAGGCTGCCCTGGACCAGGGCAAGGAGCAGGGCGAGGATGAGCGCGAAATGGCCGAGTTCAGGAATCATGAGAAGGCTCTCGGGAGGGGCTTGCGCTTATTGACTCAGGGTCTTGCCGGCCTGGGCGGCGGCCTTGCGGGCCTCTTCCAGGGAGTGGGCGGCCTCCGGCGGCATGTAGTTCTCGTCGTGCTTGGCCAGCACCTGGTCGGCCACGAACAGGCCGTCCGTGCCCAGCCTGCCCTGCACCACGGCACCCTTGCCTTCCTTGAACAGGTCCGGAAGGATGCCCTTGTAGCTCACGGGCAGACGGTTCAAGCGATCGGTGATGACGAAATGCACGGTGAGACCGTCCGCGTCGCGGCGCAGACTGCCTTCCTCCACCATGCCGCCGATGCGGAAGGTGCGGTCCACCGGCGCCTCCCGGTTGGCCACCTGGGTGGGCGTGAAGAAGAACACGAGATTGCTCTGGAATGCATTGAGCACCAGCGCAGTGGCCAGCCCCAGCACGGCCAGACCGCCTGCGATCAGGGCGA
Organism: Burkholderiales bacterium; assembly: GCA_037478575.1. Taxonomy (GTDB): domain Bacteria; phylum Pseudomonadota; class Gammaproteobacteria; order Burkholderiales; family Thiobacteraceae; genus Thiobacter. Next base: position 2,160 of record JBBFMG010000116.1, read on the forward strand.
GTTTTCTATGTCGGGGTTTCATTGCGATCCTGGTTGGCGAGCCTGTGCATCTGATTCAAGGTCTTGAGCAAAGTTCTGCGCCGGCGGGCGAGCAGGAACACTTCCCCGGCCAGGCACAGCAGCGTGACGGCGTAGCTGCCCCAGACGTAGAAGGCATAGCCGCCCATGTGCCAGAAGGCTGACCAGCTTTCCCAGTTCATGGCTTGCGATCCAAAAGCTGCTGCACCCAGGCGGTGTGCTTTTCCCGTTCGAGAATGATGAGGCGGACCCTCGAGAGGGCCGCGGCGATGGCATACATCCAGGCGGCGAGGGCCATGAGCAGCATGCCGGTGAGCATGGTCATGGCCATGCTCGGGGCACGAGTCAGGCTGACGGAAGCGCCCTGGTGCAGGGTGTTCCACCATTGTACCGAAAAATAGATGATGGGCACGTTGACTGCGCCCACCAGCGCCAGGATGGCGCCGGCCTTGTCGGCCCGGCGCGGGTCGTCGATGGCGGCGGTGAGGGACATGTAGCCGATGTAGAGGAAAAGCAGGATGAGCTCCGAGGTGAGCCGCGCATCCCACACCCACCAGGTGCCCCAGGTGGGTTTGCCCCACAGCGCGCCGGTCCACAGCGCGACGAAGGTGAACATGGCACCGGTGGGCGCCAGGGCCTGGGCCATCATGGAGGACAGGCGTGTGTTGAAGGCCAGGCCGATGCCAGCCCAGAACGCCATGACCAGGTAGATGAACATGGACATCCACGCCGCCGGCACATGGATGAAGATGATGCGGTAGGCCTCGCCCTGGGTGGCATCGGTGGGCGCGACGAAGAAGGACACGTAGAGTCCCGCCACGGAGAACAGGACTGCGAGGGTGTAAAACAGGGGAACCAGCCTGCCGGCGAGGGGATAGAAAGTCGCCGGTGAGGAATATTTGAACCAGTTGATGCTCATCATTCCATCGCAATGCGCAGAGCCAGGGCCGACACGAAAGGTGTGGCTGCCAACGCAAGCAGCAAAAACGCGCCCAGCAGCGACAAGTGTCCTTCGGGACTCATGCCGATCATGGTGGTTTCCACTGCCCCGGCGCCAAAAATCAAAACCGGAATGTACAGCGGGAGCACCAGCAGGGACAACAGCACGCCCCCGCCGCGCAGGCCCAGCGTGAGGGCGGCACCAATGGCCCCGATCAGGGACAGCACCGGGGTGCCCAGGACGAGGGAGATCAGCAGCACGCCCAGGGCCGGGCCGGGCAGGTCGAACTGCAGGCCCAGCACCGGTGCCATCAGCGCCAGCGGCAGGCCGGAGACCATCCAGTGGGCCAGCACCTTGGCCAGCACGATGACCGCCAGGGGGGTGGGCGCCAGCGCCATCTGCTCCAGGGTGCCGTCCTGTTGGTCCGCCGCAAACAGCCGGTTGAGGGACAGCATGGCCGCCAGCAGGGCCGCCACCCATACCACCCCCGGCGCGATCAGGCGCAGGGTCTCCCGTTCCGGACCCACGCCGAGGGGAAACAGGCTGACCACGATCACGAAGAAGAACAGACTGGTGAGCACGTCCGCCCGCCGCCGGTAGGCGAGCAGCAGATCGCGGCGCAGCATGGTCCAGAAGATGCTCATGGTGTGCCCAACTCCAGCCGGCGTGGCGTGACGTCATCCACCTGGATGGGCTGGTGGGTGGTGAGCACCACCAGTCCGCCCGCGGCCAGGTGCGCGGCGAGGCGGCCCTGGATGAGCGCCACGGCGCGGGCATCCAGCGCGGTGAGGGGTTCGTCCAGGATCCACAGAGGCGCCCGCGTGATCAACAGCCGCGCCAGGGCGACCCGCCGACGCTGCCCCTGGGAGAGCAGCCGGGCGGGCAAATCCTCCCGGCCGGCAAGGCCCATGTGGGCGAGGGTGGCCCGTGCCGCGTCCTCTGTCAGCGGTTCACCCGCGAGCCGGCAGCTGATGAGGAGATTTTCCCGGGCGGTGAGTTCGTCCTTGACCCCGTTGTGATGCCCGAGATAGAAGAGCTGGCCGCGGAACTCCTCGCCCAGGCTGGCAATCGTCTTGCCCTGCCAGCGCACTTCGCCGCCCGAAGGCGGTGTCAGGCCGCACAGGATGCGCAGCAGGCTGGTCTTGCCTGCGCCGTTGGGGCCGGTCACCAGCAAAAGCTCGCCGGCTGCCAGGGTGAAACTCAGGCCCGAGAACAGCCTGCGGCTGCCGCGTTCACAGGCCAGATCGACTGCTTCCAGCATGGTGGGGAGGACAAAAGCCAGGGACGATACCGGCTCTTGAGGGAATTTGCAAACTTCTGTATAGTTGCGGCTTTTTTCAGCCGAACAAGGGATTTGCCATGGCGCGCGTATGTAAAGTCACGGGCAAGGGGCCGATGGTCGGGAACAACGTCTCCCATGCCAACAACAAGACCAAGCGGCGCTTCCTGCCCAATCTGCAGTACCGCAAATTCTGGGTCGAGAGCGAAAACCGCTGGGTGCGCATGCGTGTCACCAACGCTGCCCTGCGCACCATCGACAAGAAGGGTATCGACGCCGTCCTCGCCGAACTGCGTGCGAAGGGCGAGCACATCTAAAGTCAGCACATCCGGGGATTGAATCATGGCGAAAGGCGGACGGGAAAAAATCAAGCTCGAGTCCACCGCGGGCACAGGCCATTTCTACACCACCACCAAGAACAAGCGCACCACCCCCGAGAAGCTGGAATTCAAGAAGTACGATCCGGTGGCGCGCAAGCATGTCCTATACAAGGAAACCAAGCTGAAATAGGCGGCGGCTTCAATCGCCCCAGGAACCCGCCCGGTGTGATGCCCGGCGGGTTTTTTGTTGGTGTGCTCCGTGGCGCGCAGCAAAGAAAAAGGCCAACCCGTGGGTTGGCCCCTCTGGAGGATGCGCCGCCTCAGGCGTAGGCGCGCAGGCGACGGGCGAACTGTTGCAGGGCTTCGATGCCGCTGGCTTCCGCCCGCTGGCACCAATCCTCCAGGCGTTTCAGCAGCTCTTCCTGGCTGGCGGTGGAGCGCGCCCAGATCGCGGCCAGTTCCTTGCGCATGGCGTAAATGGTGGCGAGCACACGGCTGGAATGGAGCGCCTGCTCCAGGGTCTCCCGCTCGGGCACCGGCAGCGCGGCCTCGTCCAGATGCAGCCACTTGCGGAAGGTCTTCACGTTGAGCTGCGGCAGGCGCAGCTTGCCGATCTCCTCCCGCACGATGGATTTGACGCTGTTCACGTAGCGCGCCATCACTTCGTAACGGTGGGTGATCACGGCCTGCAGGGTCGCTGCATCGGGCGTGGTTTTGCTGGGAATGATGCGTGGTTTGCCCGCCACCTTCTTCACCCGCGCCAGGCCCAGCATCTCCAGGATGCGGATGTAGAGCCAGCCGATGTCAAACTCCCACCACTTGGCCGACAGTTTGGCCGAGGTGGGGTAGGCGTGGTGGTTGTTGTGCAGTTCCTCGCCGCCGATGATGATGCCCCAGGGCACGATGTTGGTGGCCGCGTCATCCGAGGAGAAATTGCGGTAGCCCCAGTAGTGGCCGATGCCGTTGATCACGCCGGCGGCGGTGAAGGGAATCCAGGCCATCTGCACCGCCCACATGGTGATGCCGATGGGGCCGAACAGGACCACGTCGATGACGAACATGATGCCGATGCCGAGCACCGTGTGTTTGGAATAGAGATTGCGCTCGATCCAGTCATCAGGCGTACCCTTGCCGTATTTCTCCAGCGTCTCGCGGTTCTTGGCTTCCTTGCGGTAGAGCTCGGCGCCTTCCCACAGCACTTTCTTGAGGCCGAGGATCTGCGGGCTGTGGGGATCGTTCACCGTCTCGCACATGGCGTGGTGCTTGCGGTGGATGGCGGCCCACTCCTTGGTGACCATGCCGGTGGTGAGCCACAGCCAGAAGCGGAAGAAATGGCTGGCGATGGGATGCAGATCCAGCGCCCGGTGCGCCTGGTGGCGGTGCAGGAAAATGGTGACGGAAGCGATGGTGATGTGGGTGAGCACCAGGGTGACCGCCACATAGCCCCACCAGGGCATTGAAATCAAACCAGAAAACATAAAAGCTGGATCCTTGCAGTTGAATGAGTCTTCGATTCTACCCGATCGCTTTCAAAAGACAAGAACATCCTGTTACGACGGGTTGAGGATGCGAACATCGCGGTGGGGGTAGGGAATTTCAATCCCCTCCGCCTGGAATCTTTTCCAGATCGCCAGGTTGAGTTCCGAACGCAGGTTGAGCTGGCCTTCCTCCGGGTCGCCGATCCACACCACCAGTTCCAGGTTGATGCCACTGTCGGCGAACTCACGCAGAAAAGCGGCCGGCTCCCGGTGCCTGAGCACGCGGGGATGGGCCCGGGCCACCTCGACCATGATGGCCATGGCCTTTTCCACGTCACTGCCGTAGCCCACCTGCACCGGCAGATTCATGCGCAGTTCCCGGTCGCTGTAGGAATGGTTGACCACGACGGAGGAGACGAGTGTTTCGTTGGGAATCAGCGCTTCCGTGCCATCCGTGGCTTTGAGCACGGTGTAGCGGGTGCTGATCTGGGTCACTTCACCGTAGCGGTTGTCGATGGTGAGCAGGTCGCCGATGCGCACCGAGCGGTCCAGCAGGATGATGAAACCACTCACGTAATTGGCGGCAATCTTTTGCAGGCCGAAGCCCAGACCCACACCCAGGGCGCCGCCGAACACGGACAGGAAAGTGATGTCGATGCCGGCCAGGGGCAGGGCAATGATGACCGCTAGCAGCACCAGCAGCGCCCGCACCAGTTTGGCGAACACCAGCCGCAGGTTGGGATCCAGATCCTCGCTGCGCATGAGGCGGTTGCCCAGCAGGCGGCCGAGATAGAGGGCAAACAGCAGGGCGACCGCCACCGAGAGCAGGCCCTGCAGCACCAGCAGCAGCGAGACCCGCTGGTGGCCGATGCGGAAGCCGATCTCGTCCAGGGCCTGCAACACGTCCTGCGCCAGGCCCGTGAGGTGCAGGCCCAAACCGATGAGCACGGTCCAGGTGATGGTGTGTTCCAACAGCCGCAACATGCCGCTGGGCATGAACACGTAACGCAGGAGTTGCGAGGCCACCCGCATCACGGTGAGGGCGAGCAGCAGGGGAATCGCCACGTTGAGCAGCGTGGGGGCGAACCAGCCTTTCAGCACGGCCCTGCCAAGAAGGAGCAGGAGCAGCGCGAGCAGCGGGGGCAGCGCGTGACGCAGCCCGTGCAGCGAGGGTTTGCTGGGGTCCGGAACGGGCATGCGCCGGGTGAGGCGCTTGCCCAGCAACCAGGCCAGCGCCACGGCGAGGCCGATCGCTGCGAGTTGCCAGAGCGTGGCTGGTTTGTCCAGGTCGGCGGCGGCTTCCAGCAGAAGGTTGTGAACGGATTCGGTGCGGTTCATGGTGTGCCTGGCGAAGAGGGTTTAGTCAGGGCCGGAAGGGGCGGGCATGCTCGCGGTGCGCAGCCAGACTTCGAGCGTGACGTCGATCGCGCCCTGCGCGCGGTTGCGCTCCGAGTCGAGGTAGGGCAGCGGCGCGGGGTCACCGGCCGGACGCGCGAAGGGCGCGCGAAACGGCGCCAGTA
>JBBFMG010000117.1:0-7708 GCA_037478575.1 Burkholderiales bacterium
TCGTCACGGTTGAGCACCTGCACGCCATGGCCCTGGAAAATACGGGCCTTGGCCGCGGCGTAGTCCGCCATGCTCGCGTAGCGGTCTAGATGGTCCTGGCTCAGGTTGAGCACGGTGGCGGCATCGGCGTCGAGGCTAAAGGTGGTTTCCAGCTGGAAGCTGGAGAGTTCCAGCACGAACACCCCGGGTGCCGGTTCCCCCTCCTCGATGGCGGTCAGGGCGGTGAGCACGGGCAGGCCGATGTTGCCGGCCACCACGGTAGATAGGCCGGCGCCCCGGCACATGGCGCCCGCGAGGGCAGTGACCGTGCTCTTGCCGTTGGAGCCGGTGATGGCGATGAGGCGCGTATGTTCCCGCGGGCGGTGGAGAGCGAACAGTTCGACGTCACCCACCACGGGAATGCCGACTGCCCGGGCACGCGCCACGTGGGGTTCCGCCAGGGGCACGCCGGGGCTGATGGCAATGAGGTCCACGCGGGTGAACAGCTCGTCCCTGAAGGGCCCCAAATGGATGGGCACCTGGGGCAGCTCACGCGCGAGGGTTGCGGCGTGGGGCGGGTCCTCCCGGCTGTCGGCGAGACGCAGCCGGGCCCCCCGGCGCGCCAGCCAGCGCGCCATGGACAGGCCGGTATCCCCCAGCCCCAGCACCAGTACCGTCTTGCCCGCCAGCTCCATGGGCTACCTCAGTTTCAGGGTGGACAGGCCGATCAGCACCAGGATCATGGTGATGATCCAGAAGCGCACCACGACCTGGGTTTCCTTCCAACCCTTGAGCTCGTAGTGGTGGTGCAGGGGTGCCATGCGGAACACGCGCCTGCCCGTGAGCTTGAAGGAGGCCACCTGGATCATCACCGACAGGGTCTCCATCACGAACACGCCCCCCATGATGAACAGCACGATTTCCTGGCGCACGATCACCGCCACCGCGCCCAGCGCCCCGCCCAGCGCGAGGGCACCCACGTCGCCCATGAACACTTCCGCGGGATAGGCGTTGAACCACAGGAAGGCGAGCCCCGCCCCGGCCATGGCGGCGCAGAACACTGCAAGCTCCCCCGCGCCGGGGATGTGGGGCAGTCCCAGGTAGCGGGAGAACACGGCGTGGCCTGCCACGTAGGCGAAGATGGCCAGGGCGCTGGCCACCATTACCGTGGGCATGATGGCCAGACCGTCGAGGCCGTCCGTCAGGTTGACGGCATTGCTGGTGCCGACGATGACGAAGTACGCCAGAACGATGAAGCCCGTCGCGCCCAGGGGGATGGCCACACTCTTGAAGAAGGGCACGATGAGCTCGGTCTGGGCCGGCAGCGTGACGTTGAAGGCAATGTAGGACACCGCCGCCAGGGCGATCACCGACTGCCAGAAAAACTTGGCCCGGGCCGACAGTCCCTTGGGATTGCGCTCCACCACCTTGCGGTAATCGTCCACCCAGCCGATGGCGCCGAAGCCGCCGGTGATCAGCATCACGATCCACACGTAGTGGTTGGAGAGATCCGCCCACAGCAGGGTGGAGATGAGGATGGCCACCAGGATCAGGGCGCCCCCCATGGTGGGTGTGCCGGCCTTGACCAGATGGGTCTGGGGACCGTCGTTGCGCACCGCCTGGCCGATCTTGTAGGCAGTCAGCTTGCGGATCATGGCCGGGCCGATGAGAAAGGAAATGATCAGCGCCGTCAGCGTGGCGAGTACTGCCCGCAACGTGATGTAGTTGAACACGTTGAAGGCTCGGATCTGCAGGTCGGCGGCCAGCCACTGGGCCAATTCGAGCAGCATGCTAGTCCTCGAGTGCGAAACTTTTCACCACCCGCTCCATCTCCATGAAGCGGGAGCCCTTGACCAGCACCGTGACATCGGGCGCCAGCAGGTTTTCCAGATCGGCGAGCAGTTCCTCGATGCGTTCGAAATGCCAGGCATTGCGCCCGAAGGCCTGGGCCATGGCGCGGGCGTTGTCGCCCAGACAGAACAGCACGTCGATGCCCTGGTCGCGGGCATAGGCGCCGATCTCGCCATGCCGTTGCCAGGCGGTCTCCCCCAGCTCCCCCATGTCGCCCAGCACCAGCACCCGCTTTCCCGGCATGGCGGCCAGGACGTCGATGGCGGCGCGCATGGAATCCGGGTTGGCGTTGTAGCTGTCGTCGATGAAGGTGGCGCCGAGGATGGCGCGCCGGGGTTTGAGCCGTCCCTTGACCGGCGTCATGCGCTTAAGCCCCGCCGCCACGGTTTCCGGTGCAATGCCCAGCGCGCTCGCCACGGCCGCGGCGGCCAGGGCATTGCGCACGTTGTGCACCCCGAGGAGGTTGAGCCGGGTGTGGGCGGTGCCCGCCGGCAGGATCAGCTCGAGCGCAGTCCCCTGGGGCGTGAGCCCGAAGCGGCCGCTCACCGCCGCCGGGTGCTCGAGGCCGAAGTCGATGATGGGCCGCCCACCGGCCAGTTCCCGCCAGTAGCCGGCGAAGGCATCGTCGGCATTGATGACGGCGATGCCGTCGGCGGCCAGGCCGCCGTAGATCTCTCCTTTGGCGCGCGCCACGCCCTCCACGCTGCCCACACCCGCGAGGTGCGCCGCCTGCGCGTTGTTCACCAGGGCCACGTCAGGGCCGGCCAGGCGGCTCAAATAGTCGATCTCGCCGAAATGGTTCATGCCCATCTCGATCACGGCGTAGCGGTGGGCAGGTGTCAGCCGCAGCAGCATCAGGGGCACGCCGATGTCGTTGTTGAGATTGCCCTCGGTGGCGAGCACCGCGTGCGCATCCCCACAGTGTTCCCGCAGGATGGCCGCGGTCATTTCCTTCACCGTGGTCTTGCCATTGCTGCCGGTGATGGCCACCAGCGGGATGGGGAAGCGCCGGCGCCAGAAGGCGGCCAGCCGCCCCAGGCCCAGGCGCGTGTCGTCCACGCGCAAAAGCGGCAGGGGCGCGCGGCTTGTGGGCAGCCCGGCATCCACCATGGCGGCGACGGCGCCGGCCGCGCGCGCCTGTTCCAGGAAGTCGTGGCCGTCGAAGCGCGGTCCGCGCAGGGCGACGAACAGCGCGCCGGGACGCAGGCTGCGGGTATCGGTGCTCACCGAGGAAAAGGCGACATCCCCACCGGGCGCCTCGCCGCCGATGGCCGCGGCCGCCTGCTTCAGGTTGAGCATGGGAGTGTCCGCTGTCGTCATTTCCAGCCTTCCAGGGCGCGCCGCGCCACTTCCACATCGGAAAACGGCAGCCTTTGGCCGTGGATTTCCTGATAGGTTTCGTGCCCCTTGCCGGCGATGAGCACCACATCGCCGGGGCGCGCCTGACGGATGGCGAAGTCGATGGCGGCGGCCCGGTCCTCGATCACGTGGTAGTTGGGGCCCATGCCCGCCACGATCTCGTCGATGATGGCCTTGGGGTCCTCGTTGCGCGGGTTGTCGCTGGTGACCACCACGCTGTCCGCCAGACGCGAGGCCACCTCGCCCATCATGGGGCGCTTGCCGCGATCGCGCTGGCCGCCGCAGCCGAAGACACAGATGAGGCGCGCGCCCGCCGCGGCCGAGCGGGATTCCCCGATCACCTCGCGCAGCGTGCCCAGCACCTTTTCCAGGGCGTCCGGCGTGTGGGCGTAATCCACCACCACCAGCGGCCGCCCGGGCAGCTCGATCTTCTGCATGCGACCGGGCACCGGCTCGATGCGCGCCAGGGCGGCGACGGCATCGGCCAGGGGAATCCCGCCTGCGCACAGGGTGGCCAGCACCGCCAGCAGGTTGGAGGCATTGAAGCGCCCCAGGATGCCGGACTCGACACGCGCCTCGCCCCAAGGTGTGCTCACGTCGAAGGCGAGGCCGCGCGGCGAGACCGTGAGGTGCGAGCCGCGCACCGCCCCCGCCCCGAAGCCATAACCCAGCACCGGTATGCCCGCCCGCTCACAGGTTTGCGCCAGTTCACGCCCGAAGGCGTCGTCCAGGTTGAGCACCGCGTGCGCCAGTCCCGGCCACTGGAACAGCAGGGACTTGGCCCGGGCATAGCGTTCCATGGTGCCGTGGTAGTCCAGGTGGTCGCGGGAGAGATTGGTGAGCACCGCGACATTGAAGGCCACGCCATTGACGCGCCCCTGGTCCAGGGCATGGGAGGACACTTCCATGGCCACACCCCGCACGCCCTGTTCCACGAATGTCTTCAGCAACCGCTGCAGGCTGACGGGATCGGGTGTGGTGTGGGTGGCCGGGCTGAGGGCGCCGGGCAGCCCATTGCCCAGGGTGCCGACGATGGCGGTCAAGCGGCCGCAGGCCGTGGCCGCCTGGGCAATCCAGTGGGAGCAGGAAGTCTTGCCATTGGTGCCGGTGATGCCCACCACCCACAGGCTGCGCGAGGGATGGCCATACACTTCCGCCGCGATGAAGCCCGCCTTGTGGCGCAGGCCGGCCACCGGCAGATGGGGCACGCGCCAGGCGGGATCCCAGGCGAAGCCTTCCGGCTCCCACAGCACGGCCGCCGCACCCGCGGCAATGGCCTGGGGAATGAAGTGGCGGCCGTCGGCCTGTTCTCCGGGGTAGGCGAGGAAGATTGCGCCGGGCTCGACGCGGCGGCTGTCGATGGTGAGCGCGCGCACCGGAATGCCCAGCGCGTCCAGCACCCGGAAATCGAAGGCGAGCTGGCCGCCGCCGCCCCGTCCGGTATCCGCCATGGCAGGCCTGCGCTTCATGTCGCCTCTCCCACCACGGGTGCCGCATCCGGCGAGAAGAAGGCGCCGCCCGGCGCATCCGGCGGCACCGAGAGCATACGCAACGCCCCCGCCATGATCTGGGCGAATACCGGGGCCGCCACCTGTCCCCCGTAGTACTGGCCCGCACTGGGTTCGTCGATCATCACCGCCACGATGAGGCGCGGATCGGACGCCGGCGCCATGCCCACGAAGGACGCGACGTAGCGGTCTTCGGCATAGGTGCCGTTGGCATTCAGCTTGTGGGCGGTGCCGGTCTTGCCGGCCACGCGGTAGCCCGGCACCTGGGCGCGCGGCGCAGTGCCCCCGGGCTGCACGACCAGCTCCAGCATGCCACGCACGGCGCGGGCGGTGGCGGCGGAAAAGACCGGCCGGCTGGGCGCGGGCCGGTCGAGTTTCAACAGGGACAGCTCGCGCAGCTCGCCGTCGTTGGCAAACACGGTATAGGCGCGCGCCAGTTGCAGCAGGCTCACCGAAATGCCATGGCCATAGGACATGGTGGCCTGCTCGATGGGCCGCCAGGTCTGGGGGGGCCGCACACGGCCCGCCGCCTCGCCCGGGAAGCCCACGCCGGGCGGCGCGCCGAAGCCCAGCTTGCGGAAGCGGTCCGCCATGTATTCCGCGGGCAGCATCAGGGCCATCTTGGCCGCGCCCACGTTGGAGGATTTCTGGATCACCTGGGCCACGGTGAGCGCGCCCGCGGCATGGGCGTCGCGGATGGTGGCCGGCCCGATGGTGAGATAGCCGGGCGCGGTCTGGATCACGGTATCCGGCCGCACCCGGTCCGCTTCCAGGGCCATGGCGGCAGTGAAGGGCTTGAGGGTGGAGCCGGGCTCGAAGATGTCGGTCACCACCCGGTTGCGCATGTAGGCGGGCGGCACGTCCTTGCTGCGCCGGTTGGGGTTGTAGCTGGGCTGGTTGGCCAGCGCCAGCACCTCCCCCGTCTGCGCATCCAGCACCACCACGGCGCCCGCCTTGGCCCGGTGCTGGATCACCGCATTCTGCAGCTCCCGGTAGGCCAGGTACTGAATGTTGCGGTCGATGGAGAGCACCACCGGCTGGCCGTCCTGGGGCGCGCGGATGCTTTCCACGCCTTCGATGATGTTGCCCAGCCGGTCCTTGAGCACGCGCCGGCTGCCGTTGATGCCGGCGAGGCGGTCGTTGAAGGCCAGCTCCACCCCTTCCTGGCCGCGGTCGTCCACGTCGGTGAAACCCAGCAGATGGGCGGTCTGCTCGCCATAGGGGTAGTAGCGACGGTATTCCCGCTGCAGGAATACGCCCGGGATGTCGAGCTTGAGAACCTGCTCGGCCTGGTCCGGCGGCAGCTGGCGCTTGAGATAGACGAATTCGCGCTTGTCGTCCAGCTTGCGCTTAAGTTCCGCCACCGTCAGGCCCAGCAGGCGTGCCAGTCTGGCGGTCTGCTCGGGCGTGATCTCCACGTCGCGCGGGCTGGCCGCCACCGATTCCACCGGCGTGCTGATGGCCAGGGGTTCGCCGTTGCGGTCGAGGATGTTGCCGCGGTTGGCGTTCAGGGTGATGACACGGCTGTAGCGGGCCTCGCCCTTCTGCCGCAGGAAGTCCTTGTTGACGCCCTGCAGGTAGAAGGCGCGCCCCACCAGGACGAGGGATGACGCCACCAGCACCAGCAGGAGCAGGCGCGCCCGCCACACGGGCAGCCTCACCGGCAGGGTGGCGGCGGGCGCGATCATGGCCGGACCTCCGCGGCCGGCAACACCACGTGGATGCGCGCCGGCTCCGGCACCTTCATCTGCAGGCGCTCGCTGGCGATCTTCTCGATGCGGGCGTGCATGGCCCAGGTGCTCTGCTCCAGCTGGAGCTGGCCGAATTCCGTGTTCATCTGCTTGGCCGCTTCCTCGGCATGCTGGAGCTCGGCGTAGAGCTGGCGCGCCTTGTGCTGGGAGGTCACCACCCCCAGGGCGCACACCACGACCACGGCCAGGAGAATCAGGTTGAGCCGGGTCATGCCGCAAGCCCCCAGGGCGTGCGTTCCGCCACGCGCATCACCGCGCTGCGGGCGCGCGGATTGGCCTGGATCTCCTCCGCGCCGGGGCGGATGGGCTTGCCCACCAGCACAAGACGCGGCCGGGGCAGCTCATGGGCGCGCACGGGCAATTTGGGCGGCAGGGTGTCGGGATGCGCCTCCTGCTTCAGGAAGCGCTTGACGATGCGGTCCTCGAGGGAATGGAAGCTGATCACCACCAGGCGGCCGCCGGGCGCGAGCACCTCCACGCACTGGGGCAGCACTAGCGAAAGCTCCTCGAGCTCCTGATTGATGAAAATCCGTATAGCCTGAAAGGTGCGCGTCGCCGGATCCTGACCGGGTTCCCGCGTGGGCACGGCCTCAGCCACGATCTGGGCAAGCTGTCGGGTGTCACGGATTGGCCCTCGCGCGCGCGCCGCAACAATCGCTCTTGCAACCTGTTTAGCAAACCGCTCTTCACCATAATCGGCTATCACCTCCGTCAGTTCGCGTTCGTCGACTTCGGCCAGCCAATCCGCGGCTGTCCTCCCCCGGGTGGTGTCCATGCGCATGTCCAGCGGCCCTTCCATGCGGAAGCTGAAACCCCGGGCAGCGTCGTCGAGCTGCGGCGAAGACACCCCGAGATCCAGCAGCACACCGTTTACCTGTTGCACCCCCAGCGCGCGCAGCCGCTCTTTCAATTGGGAAAAGCCCGCGTGCACGGCAGTGAAGCGTGGGTCGGCGATCATGCGTGCCGCCTCGATGGCCTGGGGATCGCGATCGAAGCCGATGAGCCGGCCGCCCGGCCCCAGGCGGCGCAGGATTTCGCGGCTGTGTCCGCCGCGACCGAAGGTGGCGTCCACATAGATGCCGTCCGGCTTGACCTGCAACGCATCCACCGCCTCCTTGAGCAGCACCGTCACGTGCTGCGCCGCCCCGCTCACAGGGAGAAGTTCCCCAGTTCCGGGGGCAGCACCTGATCGCCCTGGGCGAGGGCCTCCTCCAGCTGGGCACGCCAACTGGCCTCGCTCCACACCTCGAAATGGCTGCC
>JBBFMG010000118.1:0-4477 GCA_037478575.1 Burkholderiales bacterium
ATCGACATTGCCGGTCGGCTCGTCGGCGATGAGCATCTGCGGCCTGCCGATCACCGCGCGGGCGATGGCCACGCGCTGCTGCTCGCCGCCCGAGAGCTGGCGGGGGTAGTGGTTGAGGCGCGCCGCCAGCCCGACTCGTTCCAGGATGGCCTGGGCCCGGCTGCGTGCCTGAGCGAGCCCGGCAAGCTCCAGGGGCAGCATGACGTTCTCCAGCGCGGTGAGGGCGGGCAGCAGGTGGAAGGACTGGAACACGAACCCCGCCAGCCGGCCGCGCAGGGCGGCACGCGCGTCTTCGTCCAGGCCAAAGATGTCCTGGCCGTTCCAGTGCACCTGGCCGCGGCTGGGAACGTCCAGTCCCGCAAGCAATCCCAGTAGCGTGGACTTGCCCGAGCCCGAGGCCCCCAGGATGGCGAGGGACTCACCCCCTTTGACTTCGAGGGACACATCGGCGAGGATCGCCAGCCGCCCGCCATCCAGGGGCACGTCTTTGCTGAGCGCGCTGGCGCGAATGATGGGATTCATGAGATTTCTTGTGTGGCTTGGAAGCTTCGCGATTGTCGCCGCCCTGGTCATGGCCGGCAACATCGCGCAGGGAGCGGAACCGCCGCGCATTCTGGTGCTGGGAGACAGCCTGTCTGCCGCCTATGGCCTGCCCCGCGAGGCGGGTTGGGTGGCTTTGCTGCAGACCCGGCTTAAGGCACAAAAGTTTCCCCACCGGGTGGTGAATGCCAGCATCAGTGGCGAAACCACCGCCGGCGGCCGCACGCGGCTGCCCGCCTTGCTTAAGGAGCATCGGCCGCAGGTGGTGATCCTGGCCCTGGGCGCCAACGACGGCCTGCGCGGCCTCAGTCTCGAGCAGACCCAGGACAATCTGGACGCGATGATACGCAGCGCGAAGGCAAGCAGCGCACGGGTGCTGCTGATCGGGATGAAGTTGCCACCCAACTACGGCCCCGCCTATACCGAACGCTTCCAGGCCCTGTACGGCACGCTGGCGCGCCGCCACCATCTGGCCTTCGTGCCCTTCCTTCTTGAGCGCATCGCAACCGAACGCGCCTTATTCCAGGCCGATGGGCTGCATCCCACGGCGGAGGCGCAGCCCCTCATGCTGGACACGGTGTGGCCGACCCTCAAGCCTCTCCTCCGGTGAGGCTCAAAGGGTAGCGCCGCAATTCCAGCAGACTGCGAAGGAGGCCGGCGACTCCTCGCCGCAGTGGGGACAGCGCAGGCTGCCCGGCGCGGCCTGCGCCGACTCATAGCCCCGCACCACGGCGCGCGCCCGCTCGAAATCCCTGTCGTCCTCGATCCACACTTCGGGCCAGGTCTCGCCGAAGGGCAGCTCGCCCACCCCGCCCCGGGCATGTTCCTGAAGCACGCGCGCGGCAATGCCCTGCTGCGTGAGCAGGCCAAGGAGAATGTGGGCATCCGGCAGGTCTGCGGCGGTATAGACGCGGCGCATCACTGCACCGGCAACAGGATGGTGAAGGCAGCGCCGCCGAGCCGGCTGTCGGACACGCTCACCGAACCGCCGTGCAGTTCCACGAAGGCTTTCACCAGGGACAGGCCCAGGCCGGTACCCGGCAGGGTGCGGCTGGGATCGAGACGCACGAAGCGGTCGAACACCTTGCTGCGCATCTCGGGCACGATGCCCGGGCCGCTGTCGGCCAGGACGATTTCCACACGCTCGCCCCGGCGCGCCATGGCCAGTTCGATCACCCCGCCGGCAGGCACGTATTTGATGGCGTTGTCGAACAGGTTGGAGAACACCTGGGCCAACAGCTGGCGGTCGCCGCTGATGGTCACGCCGGGTGGAATGCGCGTGGTGAGGGTCTGCTCCTTTTCTTCCATGAGCGGGCCATAGAGTTCCACCACGTCTTCCAGCAGGGCCGAGAGATCCAGAGGCTTCTTGCGAATCTGCAGGCTGCCCGCCTCCGCCTGCCCCAGGGAGAGCAGGGACTGGAAAATCTCCTGCATCTTCTGCAATTCCTCCAGCGCCCGCTCCAGGGTCTCGCGGTATTTGGCCGGATCGTTCTGCTGCAGCGCCACCTCCACGTCCGCGCGCAGACGCGTGAGGGGACTCCTCAGGTCATGGGCGATGTTGTCGCTCACCTGGCGGATGCCCTGGAACAGCTTCTCGATGCGCTCCAGCATGGCATTCATGTTGGTCGCCAGTGCGGCGAATTCGTCGTCTCCACTCACCGGCAGACGGCTGGAGAGATTCGCGGAATGCACGATCTTCATGGCCATCTGGTTGAACGCCTCGATCTGGGACCAGAAACGGCGGCCCAGCCAGTAGCCCAGCCCCAGCCCCACCAGGAGAATGAGCACCAGGGCCTGGATCAAGGCCATCCAGAAGCCCTGCATGGTGCGGTCGATGGACTGGGTGCTGTGGGCCAGATAGACCGTGTAGCGGTCGCCCAGGCGGAAACTCACGGCGCGCGCATGCCCCCCGGGCTCGCCACCCACCGGCGGGATCCGCATGTCCTGCACGCCCTTGAAGGGTTTCACCTCGGGCAGGGTGAGCTCACCCGCCTCGAACACCACCCGGCCGTTGCGGTCCAGAATACGGTAGTTGCGCTCGCGCTTGCCCTTGGACAGAAGCTCGCTTTCGATGGCACGGAACAGCCCCGCGGCGCCACTGTCCCGGTACTGCACGGTGAGCAGGCTCTGCTGGTCGAGCAGTGCCTTGTCGATCTGTGCGATGAGGGCCGCCTTGATCTGGAAGCTGAGGTAGGCGAAGACCAGCAGCGTCCCCACCAGAAAGAGGGAAACGAAGCCGACGGTGAGGCGGGCGGGTGTGGACCGGAAAAACCGCAGGAAGGAAGCCAGGGGCGGCGGCACCGGCCTTTATTCCCCGTTCCTGCCGGCTTCCTGCGGCGCATCGTCGGCCGCGCGCAGCACGTAGCCCGTGCCGCGCACGGTGTGCAGCATGGGCTTGGGGAAATACTTGTCGATCTTGTAGCGCAGGCGGCTGATGTGCACGTCCACCACGTTGGTCTGGGGATCGAAGTAGTAATCCCAGACGTTTTCCAGCAGCATGGTGCGCGTCACCACCTGGCCGGCGTGGCGCATGAAGTATTCCAGCAGCCGGAATTCCCGCGGCTTGAGATAGATCTCCTGCCCGGCGCGGGTCACCTTGCGGGTCAACAGATCCATGTGCAGGTCGCCCACGGTGAGCTCGGTCTCCGGATGCTTGCCGTAGTTCTTCGCCCGCCGCAGTAGCGCCTCGATGCGCGCCTGCAGCTCGTTCAGGGCATAGGGCTTGACCACGTAGTCATCGCCCCCCGCACGCAGCCCCTCCACCCGGTCGTCCACCTGGCCCCGGGCCGACAGGATCAGCGCCGGCACCTGCTTGCCTTCGTCACGCAGGGACTTGAGCACCGACAGACCGTCCCGCTTGGGCAGCATCACATCGATCAGCCACAGGTCGTAGTCGTTTTTGCGGGCCATGTCCAGCCCTTCCTCGCCGTCGTGGGCCACGTCCGCCTCGTAACCGAAATTGCCCAGCCCCTGGCGCAGGAAATCCGCAGCGGAATTGTCGTCCTCGATGATCAGGAACTTCATGGCGTTTCCCCCTGCCGAATGGATGGCCCGATTCTAATTCAGGCCGCTTGCACGGCGGAAATTACAATGGGGTTAAGTGACTGCCTTTTAACCCCTTTTCTGCAAACCCCGGTCTATCATCGGGAGCAATGCCCTTTCCGGGACGAAGCGATGAAAAGCCCTGTCCTGCCCGTTTACGAGGTGAAATACCTGCCGGTGGAGCGGCGCCTGGGTGAACGCCGCCGCAATCCGCAGGGTGTGTGGCCACCGGCACAGGAACGCCGCCGGGGCGAGCGCCGCAAGCCGGAGCCCTCCGCCAGACTGTCTGCCGGGGCGTGAGGCCGGCACCTGGCGGTGAGCCCCGGCACCCCCGGCTTCAGGCCACCTGCACCGACACCTCGCCCGCGCTGAGCGTGCCGATCTCGGCCGCGCGGGAGAAACCTTCGCGCGCGAACAGCGCCATCACCTCGTCCACCGCCTCCGGTGCACAGGCCACCAGCAGACCGCCACTGGTCTGGGGGTCGCACAGGAGCTTGCGCCGCCATTCGGGAAAATCCGCCGGCAGGCGCACTGCCTGGCCGTAACTCGCCCAGTTGCGGTCCGCCGCCCCCGGGGCGAAGCCCGCCTGCACCAGGGCCTCCACCCCCGGCAGGATGGGCAGGCGGTCCCATTCCAGGCGGGCGCCGAGGCGGGAGCCCCGGCAAATCTCCAGCAAATGTCCCAGCAGGCCGAAGCCGGTCACGTCGGTCAGCGCGTGCACCCCCGGCATCTCGGCGAGCAGGGCGCCCGGCGTGTTGAGCTGGGTGGTGCTGGCCACCATCTCCCGGTAGCCGGCCTGGTCGAGTTTGCCCTTCTTGAGGGCGGCGCTCATGATGCCGATGCCCAGACCCTTGCCCAGAATCAGCCGGTCACCTGGCTGGGCCTGGTCATTGCG
>JBBFMG010000118.1:4487-7698 GCA_037478575.1 Burkholderiales bacterium
ACCCGCTCAGGATGCACCACCCCGAGGGCGACCAGGCCGTAGATGGGCTCCGGCGCGTCGATGGAGTGTCCCCCGGCGATGGGAATGCCTGCCGCGGCACACACGCTCTGCCCGCCCTCCAGGATGCGCCGGATTACCTCCACCGGCAGTTTGTCCACCGGCATGCCCACCACCGCCAGGGCCAGGATGGGCCGACCGCCCATGGCATACACGTCGGAGAGGGCGTTGGTGGCTGCGATGCGCCCGAAATCGTAGGGATCATCGACAATGGGCATGAAGAAGTCGGTGGTCGCCACGATGGCCAGCTGGTCGTTGAGCCGGTACACCGCGGCGTCGTCACTGTTTTCGGTGCCCACCAGCAGGTCCGGAAAGGCCTGGCGGGCCGACACCTGGCCGAGGATTTCGGACAGCAGGGCGGGGGCGATCTTGCAGCCGCAGCCGCCGCCATGGGAATACTGGGTGAGTTTGATGTCGGTCATAGACAGGGGAAAAGCGGGAAAAACGGACCGGGACGGATCACCGTCGTGCCGGGCCGTCCCTCGGGTTAGAATGGCGGTTTTTCGCGCGAAGATAAGCAGAAACGGGCCATGACGGGCGTCGTTACCGTAGCACAGCTCACCGGCTTTGACGAGATCATCGATGTGCGCACCCCCACGGAATTCCGGGAGGATCACATTCCGGGGGCGGTGAACCTGCCGGTGCTCTCCGACGAGGAGCGGGCACGCGTGGGGACCCTGTACAAGCAGGTCTCGCCCTTCGAAGCCCGCAAGGTGGGGGCGGTGCTCATCTCACGCAACATCGCCGACCACATCGAGCAGCGGCTCATGGATCGGCCACGCGACTGGCGTCCCCTGGTCTATTGCTGGCGTGGCGGCAAGCGCAGCGGCGCCATGTCCCACATCCTGAGCGAAATCGGCTGGAAAGTCGCGCGCCTGGAAGGCGGCTACAAGGCTTACCGACGGCGCGTGATCGAGGAGCTGGCCACGCTGCCGGCCCGTTTCCAGTTCCATGTCATCTGCGGCCCCACCGGTTCCGGCAAGAGCCGCCTGCTCGCCGCCCTCGCCCGCCAGGGCGCGCAGGTGCTGGACCTGGAACGGCTGGCCGCCCACCGTGGCTCGGTGCTGGGCAGTCTGCCCGATGCGCCGCAGCCCAGCCAGAAATGGTTCGAAAGCCAGGTCTGGCACGCCCTGTCCGGCTTCGACCCCGCCCGGCCGGTGTTCGTGGAGGGCGAGAGCAAGAAAATCGGCAACCTGCGCGTGCCCGAGGCCCTGATCCAGCGCATGTGGGCCAGCGGCCTGTGCATCCGGCTGCAGCTGGACGCCGCCCAGCGCCTGGCCCTGCTCAAGGAGGAATACCGGCATTTCCTGGAACGGCCGGAGCTGCTGCTGTCGCGGCTCGAGGCCCTCACCGCCCTGCACGGCGGCGTCCAGATCGCCGCCTGGCGGGCACTCGCCGGCGCCGGCCGGTGGGACGAACTCGTGCTGGACTTGCTGGAAAAGCATTACGATCCCAGTTACGCGCGTTCCATGGCGCGCAACTACCCCCAGCTGGAGGCTGGGCCCGTCCTGCATCCCCGGGACATTTCGGAAGCGGCCTATGACGCCCTGGCCGCGGGGCTTGTGGCCGAAAACCGGATGTCTTCGTCTTGAATGGGACGCCGCCTGCCTGTAGGCTATAGTGAGATTTTCGTCAAAGGAGCACAGCATGAGCATCACCTGGGTCGTCGTGGCCAATGCCAGCATCGCCCGCATCTTCGAGCGCAACAAGGGCCTGCATCTGGTGACCGAGCTGGAACATCCCCAAAGCCGCATGAAACGCGCCGACCTGGTCACCGACCGTCCGGGCTACATGCAGAGCGTGGGCAATGGCCACGGGTCCCGTCAGCCTCCTACCGATCCCAAGACCCACGAGGCGGAGGAATTCGCCCTGGAGGTCGCCAAGCTGCTGGATCACGAACGGGCGGCGGGCAAGTTCAACCGGCTGGTGCTGGTGGCTTCCACCCCCTTCATGGGCATGCTCAAGCAGCGCCTGCCCGCCCAGACCGCGGAACTGGTCACCGACACCATCGAGAAGGACTACACCAAGGATTCGGACAAGGAGCTGATGGAGCGCCTGAAGGCACAGATCGTCATCTGAGTGGCGCAAGCCGCCGGGGAAAAGGGGGCCGCGCGGCCCCCTTTTCGTTTGCGCTTTAGGCCGGCGCGGCCAGCGGCCAGGCCGCGATCTGCTCGTAGGACACACCCTCCTGGCGCAGGGTGGAGGAAACCAGAACGAACGCCGGAACGGACCAGACGATGCCTTCCAGCGTCGGCGTCTCACCGCGGCAGCGCGCCTGGCGCAACAGGGTGAGGTGGGGCACGTAGGGACGGGGGTCGAGGGCGAATCCCTGCGCCGCCAGCGCCGTCTCCAGGGCCGAGACCAGCTCGAACAGCGCCCGCGGTGGCTCGGCCGGCGCAATCCAGGCAATGCGCTGGCGCGGCCAATAACCCAGCTCGCGCAGGTCGAGGCGGAAAGCGGGGATGGTCACGCCGTCGGCGGCGGCGCGCACCGCGGGCAGGCGCGTCGCCTCCACCTCCCCCAGGAACACCAGGGTGAGGTGCAGGTTTTCCGGGCGGGTGGGTCGGCCGCCACAGGTCTTACCCATGAGCCGGGCGGCCGCCTCCAGCCTGGTGCGCACCTCCGCATCGGGCCAGAGGGCGAAGAACAGGCGCAAAGCCTGGGCCAACTCAGGTTTCCCGCGTGATGAGGCAGACGGCCTGGGCGGCGATGCCCTGGCCGCGACCCGTGAACCCCAGCTTTTCCGTGGTGGTGGCCTTGACGTTCACGCACTCTTCGGCCACTTCCAGGTCGGCGGCGATGTGGCGCACCATGTCCGGAATGTAGGGGGCAAGCCGGGGGGCCTGGGCCACCACGGTGGCGTCCACGTTGCCCACCCGCCAGCCCTCCTCGGCCAGCACCCCACGCACCCGGCGCAACAGCCGCCGGCTGTCGATGCCCCGATACTGGGGATCGGTGTCCGGGAAGTGGCGACCAATGTCCCCCAGGGCGGCCGCGCCCAGGAGGGCATCGCAAATGGCGTGCAGCAGCACGTCCGCGTCCGAGTGGCCCTCCAGCCCCAGGGGAAAGGGAATCTCCACACCGCCGAGGATGAGTTTGCGGCCTTCCACCAGGGCGTGCACGTCGAAGCCTTGGCCGATACGTATCATGGGTG
>JBBFMG010000119.1:0-6243 GCA_037478575.1 Burkholderiales bacterium
CGCCGCCTGGCATGGCCCGACCTTCGAGGCGTGGCGGGACTGGGTGCGCCAGCCGCGGTGAATCCCGCCCGCCTCGTGCCGCGCGTTTCTATAACCCATTGAAAACGCAAGAATCTTCTGCTGTTGCCAAGCATTGGCCGGCTAAGGGATAATTTCAGCTTTCGCTTAAGAAGACTCCGCGTCCCAGCGGGGCATGGCTGGCGCCCCGGTTTCATTCCGACCCCAATACCCGCCCAGCACGACACGATGCGACGGAGTTGCCCGGCCGAGATCGCCGGGTGGAGTAGGTTTCCCAAAAACAGAAGGATGTTCTGACATGGCAACTCGCAAAGACCTGGCCAACGCGATTCGCATTCTGGCCATCGATGCCGTGGAAAAGGCCAAATCCGGCCACCCCGGCGCGCCCATGGGCATGGCGGAGATCGCCGAGGTGCTCTGGAACCACCACCTGCGCCACAATCCCAACAATCCCAAGTGGCCGGACCGCGACCGCTTCGTGCTCTCCAACGGGCATGGCTCCATGCTGCTCTATGCCCTGCTGCATCTGACGGGCTACGACCTGCCCATGGAGGAGATCAAGCGCTTCCGCCAGCTCCATTCCAAGACGCCCGGGCATCCGGAATACGGCTACACCCCGGGCGTGGAGACCACCACCGGCCCCCTGGGGCAGGGCATTTCCAACGCCGTGGGCATGGCGCTCGCGGAAAAGATCCTGGCCCAGCAGTTCAACAGGCCCGGCCATGAGATCGTGGACCATTACACCTATGTGTTCCTGGGCGATGGCTGCATGATGGAGGGCATTTCCCACGAAGCCTGCTCCCTCGCCGGCACCTGGGGGCTCAACAAGCTGATCGCCATCTACGACGACAACGGCATTTCCATCGACGGTCACGTGGAGGGCTGGTTCACCGACGACACCCCGGGCCGCTTCGAGGCCTATGGCTGGAACGTGATCCGCAACGTGGACGGTCACGACCCGGCAGCGGTGGATGCCGCCATCCGCGCGGCAAAGGAGTCCAAGGACAAGCCCACCCTGATCTGCTGCAAGACCATCATCGGCAAGGGTTCCCCCAACAAGGAAGGCACCCATGACGTCCATGGCGCCGCCCTCGGGGAGGCCGAGGTGGAAGCCACGCGCAAGCACCTGGGCTGGACCTATCCGCCCTTCGAAATTCCCCAGGACATCTACGAGGGCTGGGACTGCCGCACCAAGGGCCAGGGGCTGGAAAATCTCTGGAACAACAAGTTCGCGGAATACAAGAAGGCCTATCCCGCCGAGGCGGCCGAGTTCGAGCGGCGCATGAAGGGCGAGCTGCCGGCCAACTGGAAGGAGCACGTGGCCCAGGCACTGGCCGCCATCAACGAGAAGGCGGAAAGCGTGGCCACCCGCAAGGCGTCCCAGATCGCCATCAATGCCCTGGCGCCGGTGCTGCCCGAGTTCGTGGGCGGCTCCGCCGACCTGACCGGCTCCAACCTCACCAACTGGACCGGCTGCCATCACACCCACGGCAAGAAGATCGGCAACTACTTCAGCTACGGCGTGCGCGAGTTCGGCATGGCCGCCATCATGAACGGCATGGCGCTGCATGGCGGCGTGCTGCCCTTTGGCGGCACCTTCCTGATGTTCTCGGAATACTCGCGCAACGCCCTGCGCATGGCCGCGCTCATGAAACAGCGCGTGATCCACGTGTTCACCCATGACTCCATCGGTCTGGGCGAGGACGGCCCCACCCACCAGCCGGTGGAGCAGACCGCCACCCTGCGGCTGATGCCCAACATGGAAGTCTGGCGGCCCTGTGACACCGTGGAGACCATGCAGGCATGGGTGGCCGCGGTGGAGAAGAAGGACGGCCCCACCAGCCTGATCCTGTCCCGCCAGAACCTCAAGTTCCAGAAGCGCACGCCGGAGCAGATCGAGGCCATCCGCCGTGGCGGCTACGTGCTCGCCGATGCGGCCAATCCCAAGGTGGTGCTGATCGCCACCGGCTCGGAAGTCCAGCTCGCGCTGGACGCCAAGAAGGTTCTGGACGAGCAGGGCATTCCCACGCGCGTGGTGTCCATGCCTTCCACCACCACCTTCGACCGCCAGGATCAGGCCTACCGCGACAGCGTGCTGCCCAAGGGCGTCAAGCGCGTCGCCATCGAGGCCGGCGTGACCGACGGCTGGTACAAGTATGTGGGCGAGAGCGGCGCCATCATCGGCATGAACCGCTTCGGTGAATCCGCGCCCGCGGCCGACTTGTTCAAGGAGTTCGGCTTCACCGTCGAGAACGTGGTGAATACCGTCAAGAGCATTCTTTGAAACGCCGCCGGGCACGCGCCACGGCCCTCGGCCGTGGCGCGTGCCCCGTGGCTGCAGGATTTCTGTTCTTTTACCCTAAGGAGAGCGAATCATGGCAATCAAAGTCGGCATCAACGGCTTCGGGCGCATCGGCCGCATGGCGTTCCGCGCCATCGCGAAGGAGTTCCCCAATCTGGAAGTGGTCGCCATCAACGATCTGCTGGAGCCGGATTATCTGGCCTACATGCTGCGCTATGACTCGGTGCACGGGCGTTTCAACGGCGACATCAAGGTGGACGGGAACTACCTGATCGTCAATGGCAAGAAGATCCGCCTCACCGCCGAGAAGGATCCCGCCAACCTGAAATGGAATGAAGCCGGTGCCGACCTCGTCCTCGAGTGCACCGGCTTTTTCCTGGATGAGGAGTCCTGCCAGGCCCACCTCAAGGCCGGCGCCAAGAAAGTCATCATGTCCGCGCCGTCCAAGGACAAGACGCCCATGTTCGTGTACGGCGTGAACCACAACAGCTACGCCGGCCAGGCCATCGTCTCCGCCGCCTCCTGCACCACCAATTGCCTCGCGCCCGTGGCCAAGGTGCTCCATGACAACTGGGGCATCAAGCGCGGTCTCATGTCCACCGTGCATGCCGCCACCGCCACCCAGAAGACCGTGGACGGTCCTTCCAAGAAGGACTGGCGCGGCGGCCGCGGTATCCTGGAAAACATCATTCCTTCCTCCACCGGTGCGGCCAAGGCGGTGGGCAAGGTGCTGCCCGAGCTCAACGGCAAGCTCACCGGCATGGCCTTCCGTGTGCCCACCTCCGACGTGTCCGTGGTGGACCTGACCGTGGAGCTGGAAAAGCCTGCCAAGTACGAGGAAATCTGCGCCGCCATGAAGAAGGCCTCCCAGGAAGGCGACATTTCCCGCACCCTGGGTTACACGGACGAGAAGGTGGTTTCCACCGATTTCCGCGGCTGCGGCTATTCGTCCATCTTCGATGCCGAAGCCGGCATCGCCCTGGATGACACCTTCGTCAAGGTGGTGGCCTGGTACGACAACGAGTACGGCTACACCTGCAACATGCTCCGCTTCGCCGAGCACATCGCCAAGTAAGGTGACGGGGGCCGCCCGGCGGCCCCCTGTGCCCTGCGGGCGGTGAGCTGTAAGGCATGGCCACCCGCCATGCCCTACACCTTATCGCAATCAGGAGAGAACCATGTCCGTCATCAAGCTCACCGATCTCGACCTCAAGGGCAAGCGCGTGTTCATTCGTGCCGACCTCAACGTCCCGGTCAAGGACGGCAAGGTCACCAGTGATGCGCGCATCGCCGCTTCCATGGCCACCATCGAGCACTGCCTGAAGCAGGGTGCGCGCGTCATGGTGACTTCCCACCTGGGCCGTCCCACCGAGGGTGAGTTCTCCGAGGAAAACTCCCTCAAGCCGGTGGCCGACAACATCTCCCAGCGTCTGGGCAAGCCGGTGCGCCTGATCCGCAACTGGGTGGACGGCGGCTTCGACGTGGCCGAGGGCGAACTGGTGGTGCTGGAAAACGTGCGCATCAACAAGGGCGAGAAGAAGAACGATGACGAGCTGGCCAGGAAATACGCCGCCCTGTGCGACGTGTTCGTGATGGATGCCTTCGGCACCGCGCACCGGGCGGAAGCCTCCACCCACGGCATCGCCAAGTATGCGCCGGTGGCCTGCGCCGGTCTGCTGCTGATGCAGGAACTGGAGGCCCTGGAAAAAGCCCTTGCCAACCCGGAGCGGCCCATGGTCGCCATCGTCGGCGGCTCCAAGGTGTCCACCAAGCTAACCGTGCTGGAATCCCTGTCGGAGAAGGTGGACCAGCTGGTGGTGGGGGGCGGCATCGCCAACACCTTCATCAAGGCGGCCGGCTACAACGTGGGCAAATCCCTGTGCGAGGATGACCTGGTCCCCACCGCCAAGGCGCTCATGGAAAAAATGTCGGCGCGCGGTGCGCGCATCCCCATCCCGGTGGACGTGGTGGTGGGCAAGAAATTCGACGCCAACGAACCGGCGGTGTTGAAGGACGTGAAGGACGTGGCCGATGACGACATGATCTTCGACATCGGACCCCGGAGCGCCCAGGAGCTGGCCGACATCATCATGGCGGCGGGCACGGTGGTCTGGAACGGCCCGGTGGGCGTGTTCGAGTTCGACCAGTTCGGCGAAGGCACGAAGAAGGTCGCGGAGGCCATTGCCGCCACCAAGGCCTTCACCCTCGCGGGCGGCGGCGACACCATCGCCGCCATCCAAAAGTACGGCATCTATGACAAAGTGTCCTACATCTCCACGGCGGGCGGCGCCTTCCTGGAATACCTGGAAGGCAAGACCCTGCCTGCCGTGGCGATCCTGGAAGAACGGGCCAAGGGGTAAGCAGGACGCAGGAACCGGATGCGGTGAGCGGGCGGGGCCCGGCGCCCCTCACGCTCCCCGCCTCGGCCTTTCAGCTCACCGCCCACTGCTCCCCGAATCTATGCAACGCAGAACCAAAATCGTCGCCACCCTCGGCCCCGCCTCGGACGATCCCAAGATCCTCGACAAGATGATCGCCGCCGGGCTCGATGTGGTGCGCCTCAATTTCTCCCACGGCACGGCGGAGGATCATACCCGTCGCGCCGAGATGATCCGCTCCCTGGCCCGCGCCCGTGGCAAGACGGTGGGCGTGCTGGCCGATTTGCAGGGACCCAAGATCCGCATCGGCAAGTTCGAGCAGGGCTCCGTCACCCTCAACAGCGGTGACCGTTTCATCCTCGATGCCCAGTGCACCCTGGGCAACCAGGAACGGGTCGGCCTGGACTACAAGGACCTGCCGCGCGACGTGCACCGCGGCGACACCCTGCTGCTCGACGACGGCCGCATCACCATGTGGGTGGAGGAGGTGCGCGGCCCGGAAATCATCTGCAGCGTGGTGCAGGGTGGCGTGCTGTCCAACAACAAGGGCATCAACCGTCTGGGCGGCGGGCTGTCGGCGCCCGCGCTCACCGACAAAGATCTGGAGGACATCCGGACTGCCGCCGCCTTCAAGACCGATTACCTGGCGGTGTCCTTCCCCCGCAGCGGCGAGGACATCGAGCGGGCCCGCAGCCTGCTGCGCGAGGCGGGTGGCCGCGGCCAGATCATCGCCAAGATCGAGCGTGCCGAAGCCGTGGCCGCCCTGGATGAAATCATCGATGCGGCGGATGCCATCATGGTGGCCCGGGGCGACCTGGGCGTGGAAGTGGGTGATGCCGCGGTGCCGGGCCTGCAGAAAAAGATGATTCGCCTCGCGCGCCAGAAGAACAAGCTCGCCATCATCGCCACGCAGATGATGGAATCCATGATCGAAAACCCCATCCCCACCCGGGCGGAAGTATCGGACGTGGCCAACGCCGTGCTGGACGGCACGGATGCGGTGATGCTTTCGGCGGAAACCGCGGCGGGTAAATACCCGGTGGAAACCATCGCCGCCATGGACCGCATCTGCGCCGAGGCCGAGAAGGAAGTGGACATCTCCTTCATGAGCCAGTACAAGGTGAAGAAGCAGTTCGACCGGGCGGACGAGGCCATCGCCATGTCCGCCATGTTCACCGCCAACCACATCAAGGTGAAGGCCATCTGCGCCCTGACCCAGTCCGGTTCCACTGCGCTGTGGATGTCGCGCATGCATGCCGAGGTGCCGATCTACGCCTTGACACCCGAAGTCGAAACCCGTAGAAAGTTGACCTTGTTTCGCGGCGTCTATCCCGTCAATTTCAAGACCACGACGAGGGATCGGGAACAGCTCCTGGTCGAGGCGGAAGACGAACTGCGCCGCCGGGGCGCGGTGCGTGACGGCGACCTGATCATCATCACCTTCGGTGAGGCCATCGGCAAATCCGGAGGGACCAACACCATGCGCATCGTGCGGGTGGGGATGGGGTTTTCGATCATGGATTCCATCATCTGCGTGGCGATGAT
>JBBFMG010000119.1:6253-7554 GCA_037478575.1 Burkholderiales bacterium
ATGCGCATCGTGCGGGTGGGCGACCACAAAAAGGCGTGACCGGTGAACCTAACCTGGCCGCGCCGGGCTGCCCGAAACGTTTAGTCAAAACCTCAAGGAGAAAGCAATGGCACTGATCACCCTGCGCCAACTGCTGGACCACGCGGCCGAACATGGCTACGGCGTGCCGGCATTCAACGTCAACAACCTGGAACAGATGCGCGCCATCATGGAAGCCGCCGATGAAACCGACAGCCCGGTGATCGTGCAGGCCTCTGCCGGTGCGCGCAAGTACGCGGGCGCGCCCTTCCTGCGCCACCTGATCCTGGCCGCCATCGAGGAGTGGCCCCACATTCCCGTGTGCATGCACCAGGACCATGGCACCTCGCCCGCCGTGTGCGTGCGTTCCATCCAGCTGGGCTTCTCCTCCGTGATGATGGACGGCTCCCTGCTGGAAGACGGCAAGACGCCCTCCAGCTACGAGTACAACGTGGAAGTCACGCGCAAGGTGGTGGAAATCGCCCATGCCTGCGGCGTGTCCGTGGAAGGCGAACTGGGCTGCCTGGGTTCCCTGGAGACCGGCAAGGCCGGTGAGGAAGACGGTATTGGCGCCGAGGGCACCCTGGACCATTCCAAGCTGCTCACCGACCCCAACGAGGCCGCGGATTTCGTGCGCAAGACCGGCGTCGATGCCCTGGCCATCGCCATCGGCACCTCCCATGGCGCCTATAAGTTCACCCGCCCGCCCACGGGGGACATCCTCGCCATCGACCGGGTCAAGGAAATCCATGCCCGCATTCCCAACGTGCATCTGGTGATGCACGGTTCCTCCTCCGTGCCCCAGGAGTGGCTCAAGATCATCAACGAGTACGGCGGTGACATGGGCGAGACCTACGGCGTGCCGGTGGAGGAGATCGTCGAGGGCATCAAGCATGGTGTGCGCAAGGTGAACATCGACACCGACCTGCGCATGGCGGCCACCGGCGCGGTGCGCAAGTTCCTCACCGAGAACAAGAAGGAATTCGACCCGCGCAAATTCCTCACCGCCGCCACCAAGGCGATGAAGGACATCTGCAAGGCGCGCTACGAAGCCTTCGGCACCGCCGGCAATGCATCCAAGATCAAGGTGCTGTCCCTGGAGGCCATGACCAGCCGCTACGCCAAGGGCGAGCTGGATCCCAAGGTCAACTGAGCAAGCCTGATTGAAGCCCGTGAAAACGGCCCCGCAAGGGGCCGTTTTTTTTGGTGGTGCGCCCGGCAGGGCGCACCCACTTGGAGGTGAAAGTCCTCTACTCGCCCGGCAAGGGGAAGAGTTAGCTGAA
>JBBFMG010000120.1:0-7518 GCA_037478575.1 Burkholderiales bacterium
CCTTCGGCCACACCGGCCAGGATGCGCTCAACGCCTGCATGCGGGACTACGGCGGCTTCGAGCACAACCTCCAGTCCCTGCGCGTGGTGGATGTCCTGGAAGAACGCTACGCGGAATTCGATGGCCTGAATCTCACCTTCGAGACCCGTGAGGGCATCCTCAAGCATTGCTCCCCGGCCAAGGCCCAGGAGCTGGGCGATGTGGGCGAACGTTTCCTCCAGCGGCGCCAGCCTTCCCTGGAGGCCCAGGTGGCCAATCTCGCCGATGAGATCGCCTACAACAACCACGACGTGGACGACGGCCTGCGCTCCGGACTCATCACCCTGGAGGAGCTGTCGGAGGTGACGGTGTTCGCGCGCCACCTGGAGGAAGTCAGGCGGCGCTATCCCCATCTCACCGGCCGGCGCGTGATCCACGAGACGGTGCGGCGCATGATCAACACCCTGATCCTGGACCTGGTGGAAAACAGCAGCCGCAATATTGCCGAGGTGGCGCCCGCCTCCATCGACGAGGTGCGTGCGGCGCCGCCCCTGATCGGTTTCAGTCCTGCCATCCGGGCCGAGCAGCAGGAACTCAAGCAGTTCCTGCGCACCCGCCTCTACCAGCATTACCGGGTGAACCGCATGAGCCGCAAGGCGCGCCGCATCATCACCGCCCTGTTCGAGGCCTTCATGGACGATCCCCGCCTGTTGCCGCCGGAGCACCAGGAAAAGGCCCGGCGTGACAAGGCGCGGACGATCGCCGACTACATTGCCGGCATGACCGACCGTTACGCCATGAAGGAATATCACCGGCTGTTCTCGGTCGAGGAAATATGAGCGCCGCGACCCTCGATCCGGCCCGTTTCCTGTCCACCCACGCCTATGAGCAGGACATTCCCCCCAGCATCGCCGACGGGGTGGCGGGGCTGCTGGCCCAGGACCGGCACATCGTGGTGGTGACAGGGAAAATGGACGGCCGCATGAGCGGCTTTCTGGCGGATCTCTGCCATGGGATTTCCCGCCAGGGCACCCTGCTGCGCATCAAGGCGCCCCTGCCGCCGGAGGAATTCCACGCCGCGCTGGCCGCGCAGCTGCAACTGCCTGCCGGCGGGGAGGACCGGCTGCCCCTGGCGGCACGGGTCGGGCGGCGGCTGATGCAGCCCGCGCCGCGGGGTCGCTTCGTGCTCCTGTGCGAGGCTGCGGACCGCTACGAAGACGCCACCCTGGAAGTCGTGCGCCAGCTCAGCAACTACCCCTTGAGCATCGTGCTCGCCGGCAGCCACCGCCTGTTGCGGCGTCTGAAAGCCCGGCGCCTGGCGCCCCTCTTCCAGCGCATCACCCACCGGCTGGCGCTCAACCGGAGCGGGCTGTGGGCCAATCCCTTCTGGCCCACGCTGCTCCTGCTGCTCGCCGGGGGCGGCGGCCTCATCTACGTCCTGTGGACCCCGCCTCCCCTGCCGGAACCGCCCCCGCGCCCCATCGTGAGCCCGCCGGCACCCGCGGCCAGCCGGTCGGCCATCCCGCCCCCCATCCCGCAGGCGGCCCCTTCTCACCCAGCGGCAGCCGAGACGGAGTCGGGCCTCACCCTGGTGCTGGAAACGGACCTGCGTTCCCGCTGAATCACATCAGCACGATGTCGTACTGCTCCTGGGTGTACTGATTCTCCACCTGGAGCGAGATGGGTTTGCCAATGAAGTCGGCGAGCTGGGCAAGGCTCTGGGATTCCTCGTCCAGGAACAGGTCAATCACCGGCTGCGAGGCGAGGATGCGGAATTCCCGCGCATTGTACTGGCGCGCCTCGCGCAGCAGTTCGCGCAGGATCTCGTAGCACACGGTCTGGGGGGTCTTGAGCTCGCCCCGTCCCTGGCAGACCGGACAGGGCTCGCACAGCACGTGGGCCAGGCTTTCCCGGGTGCGCTTGCGGGTCATCTCGACGAGCCCCAGGGCCGTGAAGCCGTTCACCGTCATGCGCGTGCGGTCGCGCGCCAGCGCCTTGCGGAACTCGTCCAGCACCGCCGCCTTGTGTTCCGCGTTGTCCATGTCGATGAAGTCGATGATGATGATGCCGCCCAGATTCCTGAGCCGCAGCTGGCGCGCGATGGCATGGGCCGCCTCGAGATTGGTCTTGAAGATGGTGTCATCGAAGTTGCGCCCGCCCACGAAGGCCCCCGTGTTGACGTCGATGGTGGTGAGGGCCTCGGTCTGGTCGATGATGAGATAACCGCCGGACTTGAGCTCCACCTTGCGGGAGAGCGCCTTCTCGATTTCCGCTTCCACCTGGTAGAGATCGAACAGGGGCCGCTCGCCTTGGTAATGCTCGATGCGCGGCGCGACATTGGCCACATAGCTGCCGGCGAAGGCCTGCATGCGGCCGTAGGTCTCGCGGGAATCCACCAGGATGCGCGCGGTGTCGTCGTGGACGAAGTCCCGCAGCACACGCAGGGGCAGGTCCAGTTCCTGGTAGAGCAGGGTCTGGGGAGGCGCGCTGCGCGCCTTTTCCTCGATGCCCTGCCAGATGCGCTGCAGGTACTGGATGTCGGCGGCGAGTTCGGTCTCGGTGGCAGTCTCCGCGCTGGTGCGCACGATGTAGCCGCCGCGGGCATCCGCCGGCAGCAGATGGGTGAGCCGCTCCCGCAGGAGCTCCCGTTCCTGCTCGTCCTCGATGCGCTGGGAGATGCCGATATGGGTCTCCTGGGGCAGATAGACCAACAGCCGCCCGGCAATGCTCACCTGGGTGGAGAGGCGCGCGCCCTTGGTCCCGATGGGATCCTTGATCACCTGCACCAGAAGCGTCTGGCCCTCGTGCAGGATTTTCTCGATGGGCCGCCCCTCCTGGGGTTTCTGCTGCCAGATGTCCGCCACATGCAGGAAGGCGGCGCGTTCCAGGCCGATCTCCACGAAGGCCGACTGCATGCCGGGCAGCACGCGCGCCACCCGTCCCTGGTAGATGTTGCCCACCAGGCCGCGGCTCGAGGCGCGCTCGATGTGCAGTTCCTGCACCACGCCCTGCTGCATCACGGCCACGCGGGTTTCCTGGGGCGTGACGTTGATCAGGATCTCTTCGCTCACGGTATGCGGATGCCCACCTTTTGCAGAAGCCGGGCCGTCTCGAACAGGGGCAGGCCCATCACCCCGGTGTAACTGCCCTCGATGCGGCGCACGAAGGCCGCCGCCCGACCCTGGATGCCAGCGGCTCGCCGCTGGCCACGTAGGCCTCGATCTCGGCCGGGGTGAGGCGCCGGAACACTACCTGGGTCTCCGACAGGGCGAGCTGGAGTTTACCCCGAAACATCACGGCCACCGCGGTGAGCACCCGGTGGCGGCGGCCCGACAGGCGGGCAAGCCAGGCCGCCGCTTCCTGGGCGTCGGCCGGCTTGCCCAGGACACGCCGGCCCAGCACCACCACCGTATCCGCCGCCAGCACCGGCAAAGGAGCCAGACCCCGTTCCAGCACGCGCATCGCCCCCACCTCGGCCTTGATGCGCGCCAGCCGGCGCACCTGCTGCTCCGGTGTCTCCCGCGGCAAAGGGGCTTCGTTCACGTCCGGCACCAGCACCCGGTGGGCGATGCCCAGCTGATGCAGAAGCTCGCGCCGGCGCGGCGAGGCGGAGGCGAGATAGACGAGGGGCGTGGGCCGCTTCATGGCCGGCCTCCCGCCAGGCGCGCGAGCTGCCGGTCATGGAGGCGCGCCAGGGTGAGGAGGGCCAGCCCCGCACCCAGCAGGGCAAAGGCCATGTCCGACTGGGTATCCCAGGGATCGCCCTGGGTGGCGAGGAAGGCCACGGCGTTGTCGCCCGAGGCCACCGCCACGCCCCATTCGATGAACTCGTAGGCCGCGCTCAGGGCAAGGCAGAAGCAGAGGATCAGGAAATTGAGCCAGCCCCGGCCACGCACGACGCGCAGCCGCACCAGGATCTCCCGCGCCAGCAGGGCGGGTACGAAGCCCTGGGCCAGATGCCCCACCTTGTCGTAGTTGTTGCGCTGCCAGCCCAGCGCCTCGCGCAGCCAGTCAAACAGCGGCACCTGGGCGTAGGTGTAATGGCCGCCCACCATGAGAATCACGGCATGGACCAGGATCAACCAGTAGGCCAACGGCGTCAGGGGAAAGCGCCGGCGTGTGGCGATGAGGAGCGGCAGGGCGATGAGCGCCGGCAGCACCTCCAGAAACCAGGTGAAATAGTCCCGGGGCGCAATGGCCGACCAGACCAGCACGCCGGCATAGAGGCTGAACCATAACGCGCCCATGCTCACTCGCGGTGATAGGGGTGGCCCTGGCGGATGCTCATGGCGCGGTAGAGGGCCTCCGCCACCAGTATTCGCACCAGCCCATGGGGCAGGGTCAGGGGGGAAAGCGACCAGGTGAGATCGGCCTGGCGCTTGATCGCCGGGGCCAGGCCGTCGGCGCCCCCGATCACGAAGGCGACGTCGCGCCCGCCGGCGAGCCACTCGTCCAGTTTCGCGGCGAGGCTTAGGCTGGTGAAACCCTGGCCATGCTCGTCCAGCACCACCCGCAGCGCCCCGCGCGGCAGGGCGGCCTCGATGCGTGCGGCTTCCGCCTCGAGCACCTGCTCGATGGTGCGTCCGCCGTCGCGTTTTTCCGGACGGATCTCGATCAGCTCCACGCGGGCCTCGCGCGGCATGCGTTTGCGGTATTCGGCGAAGCCCGCCTGCACCCAGTCCGGCATGCGCTGGCCCACCGCGATGATCGCCAGACGCATGGGCTTACGGTGAAATCCCGCGTGCCCGGCTGGGCGAGGCGCCCCAGAGCTCTTCCAGGTTGTAATAGGCGCGCACCGCCGGATGCATGATGTGGACGATGACACTGCCCAGGTCCACCAGGATCCAGTCGCCGCTTTCCTCGCCCTCCACACCCATCACCTGGGCGCCCGCGGCCTTGGCCTTTTCCACCAGGTTGCGTGCGAGGGCCTTGGTCTGGCGCGCGGATTCGCCGCTGGCCACGATCATGAAATCGGCGATGGAAGTGAGCTGCTTGACGTCCATCACCACGATGTCCCGCGCCTTGATGTCTTCCAGGGCGGCCACGGCCACCTGGCGCAGGGTTTCACTGTTGGGGGGTTCGTTCATAGAGTCGGTTTCGGTGAATGTAATCGAGGACGCCATCCGGCAACAGATAGCGGGCGGTGCGGCCCGCCGCCAGTTCGGCACGGATGCGCGTGGCGGAAATGTCCAGGGCCGTGATGGTCTGCAGGTAGATGCGGCCGGCAGGGGCATTTGCCAAGAGCGCGACATCGGCCACCCGGCGCGCGCGCCATTGCGCGGCCAGGGCCGGCGGCAGACCCGGATGCCCGTCCAGGGTGGGGCAACCGGGACGGTGCGCCACCACCAGATGGGCCAGATCGAACAGCAGGGGCCAGCGGTGCCAGGTGGTGAGCCCCAGGAAGGCATCCGCACCCAGGATCAGGCACAGCGGGTGGTCCTGGCCCAGTTCGCCGCGCAGGGCGCCCAGGGTGTCCACGGTGTAGCCCGGCGCATTGCTCGCCACCTCCCGTTCGTCCACCGTGAACAGGGCGTTGCCGGCACAGGCCAGGCGCACCATGGCCAGCCGATGCCCGGCCGCGGCGCGGGGCGTGCTGCGGTGCCAGGGACTGCCGGTGGGAATGAAGCGGACCTCGCGAAGCCCCACGCCCTCCGCCACCTCCTGGGCCAGGCGCAGGTGGCCGTAGTGTATGGGATCGAAGGTGCCGCCGAGGATGCCGATCATGAAGGACGCGGGGTGAGCGCCTCTGGTCCGCGCGTGCTGCCGCGATGCCGGGCGCCGGGAGAGGTCACGTCCGCACCTGACCGTCGCCCAGCACCACGAACTTCTGGCAGGTGAGGCCTTCCAGGCCCACGGGGCCGCGTGCGTGGATCTTGTCGGTGGAAATGCCGATCTCGGCACCCAGGCCGTATTCGAAGCCGTCGGCGAAGCGGGTGGAGGCATTCACCATCACCGAGCTGGAATCCACCTCGCGCAGGAAGCGGCGCGCCCGGCTGTAGTCTTCCGTGACGATGGCGTCGGTGTGCTGGGAGCCGTAGGTGTTGATGTGCTCGATGGCCGCGTCCAGGTCCGGCACCACGCGGATGGAAATGATGGGCGCGAGATATTCGGTGCTCCAGTCTTCCTCGGTGGCGGGCTTCATGTCCGGGACGATGGCGCGGGACTTTGCGCAGCCACGCATTTCCACGCCCTTTTCCAGATAGATCCGGGCAATGCGCGGCAGCACCGCCTGGGCCACACCCTCCGCCACCAGCAGGGTCTCCATGGTGTTGCAGGTGCCGTAGCGGCTGGTTTTGGCGTTGTCGGCGATGTTCACCGCCTTGTCCAGATCGGCCCGGTCGTCGATATAGACGTGGCACACGCCGTGCAGGTGCTTGATCACGGGAATGCGCGCCTCATTGATCACCCGCTCGATCAGGCCCTTGCCGCCCCGGGGGACGATCACGTCCACGTATTCCTTCATGGTAATGAGCTCGCCCACCGCGGCCCGGTCCGTGGTTTCGATCACCTGCACCGCCGTTTCCGGCAGGCCGGCGGCGCTCAGCCCCTCGCGCACACAGGCGGCGATGGCCTGGTTGGACTCGATGGCTTCCGAACCGCCCCGCAGGATGGCCGCATTGCCGCTTTTGAGACAGAGTCCCGCGGCATCCGCCGTCACGTTGGGGCGCGCCTCGTAGATGATGCCGATCACGCCCAGGGGCACCCGCATGCGTCCCACCTGGATGCCCGAAGGCCGGTAATTGAGGTCGGTGATGCTGCCCACTGGATCCGGCAGCGCGGCGATCTGGCGCAGACCCTCCGCCATGGCCGCCACCGCCTTGGCAGTCAGGGCCAGCCGGTCCAGGAGCGCCGCATCCAGCCCCGCGGCGCGTGCCCGTTCCAGGTCACGGGCGTTGGCGGCAAGGAGTTTTTCCTGATCCCGTTCGATGGCGGCGGCCATGGTGACGAGCGCCCGGTTCTTGGTTTGAGTGTCCGCCCGGGCCATGGCACGGGAGGCGGCGCGGGCCTGCTGGCCCACCTGTTTCATGTACGGTTTGATGTCCATCCCACGAATTTCCGAAGAAAGCTCTGGCAAGGCCCGGTGCCTTGGCAGAACGTCCTCAGGCCGGCCGGGCAATGCGCAGGGCGAGCTGCAATAACTCGTCCCACACGTCCCCCGGCGCCAGGCCCTTGCTCATTCTATCAACTTCCGCCGCGTGTCCCAGGGCGGCGGCCAGCTGGGCCGCCGTGAGTTTGCCCACGGCCCGTCGCGCAAGCGGCTGGCGGGGGCCCCAGAAACCGCCTTCCCGCAACGCGGCATCCCAGCCCGCGCCCCGGTCCAGGGCCGCCCGGGCGCGGGTGAGGCCACGGATGGCCCAGGTGAGCACCCCCAGCACCGGTACCGGCTTTTCTCCGGCCGCCGCCAAGGCATCCAGAATGCGCGCAAGCCTGGCCACCTCTCCGGACAGCATGGCGTCGGCCAGCTGGAACACATCGTAGCGGGAAACATCCAGCACCGCCTCGCTCACCTCCTCGAAGCTCAGGCGGCCCGGCGGATAG
>JBBFMG010000121.1:0-7510 GCA_037478575.1 Burkholderiales bacterium
CTGGCCCGCCGCGCGGGGGACTAAAGGGGCAGGCGGACGTGACGCGCATCGACTTCTACACCCGCGTCGAGGACCGCTTCCGTTTCGCGTGCAAGCTGTGCAGCAAGGCGGTGGCCAACCGTCTGCGCGTGGCCGTGCTCACCGCCGACGAGGCCGCCACGGAACGGCTCGACCGTCTCCTGTGGACCCTGCCCGCCACCGGCTTCGTGCCCCACGTGCGCGCCGACTCGGCCCTGGCGCCGGTCACACCGGTGCTCATCCACCACGAGCCCGCGGGCTTTTTGCACGACGATCTGCTCATCAATCTCAGCGACGAGCGGCCTGCGGTGTTCGCGCGCTTCCGGCGGCTGATCGAAATCGTGAGCACGGACGAGGAGGACGTGCGCCGGGCGCGGGAACGCTTCCGCTTCTACCGCGACCGCGGCTACCAGCTCGCCACCCACGACATGACCGGCCGCGAGTGAGGCGCCATGAGTGAGCCCGACGACGTCCTGGGCAAGCTGGATGCCCTCCTGAAGCGGCATCAGGCGCCGGCCGAGCCGGACATCCCGGTGCTCACCGAGGTGGTGGTGCCCTCGCCGCTGGATTTGGAGGCCATTCCCATCCTCACCGAGGAGGTGGTCGAAGACCAGCTCCCCACCGGTGAAGCCTCCAGCCCGGCGGGGGAAGGGGCGCCGGAAGAGCCGCCCTTCCCGGAACTCCTGCCGGAGGTCCCCGCCGAAGCCAACGCCCCAGCCTCCCCACCCGTGCTGGAATTCGAGCTGCCGGCGGATGCGCGCTGGGTATCCCTGGTGGAAACCGGGGCTGCGGCGGTGACCGAAGCCCCCGACGAAACCGTCCCTGCCGCAGCGGCACCTGCACCGGAACCCGGTGCGCCCATCGCGCCCGGCGCCGGATCCCTCGCCGCCGTCGGGCGGCCGCCGGCGGAGTCGGCCGTGCCCTCCGTGCTGTCGCAAGAGACCATCCAGCTCATCGCCGAGACCATCAAGGCAGATGTGGCGAAAATCCTGGATGCGCAGCTCAAGCAGGCTCTCGCCGAGCAACTGCAGACCAGCCTGCACGTGGCCCTGGACCGGGCCCTGGCGAGCATGCTGGACCAGTTCGTGATCCACATCGAGGAAGTGGTGAAGGTGTCCATCGCCAGCGAGCTCGAGAAGCAACTCGATCAGCTGCGCAAGTCCCTGCCCTGATGCCCGGGCGCCGGTATAATTCTTCGTTTTTCTGCGCGCCCAAGGCCTGTCATGGAACTCGCCAAGAGCTTCGAACCCCACGAGATCGAACGACGCTGGTATCCCATCTGGGAGGAACGCGGCTATTTCACCGCCACCCTCGACCCCGGGCGTCCCGCCTACTGCATCATGCTGCCGCCGCCCAACGTCACGGGCACGCTGCACATGGGGCACGCCTTCCAGCACACCCTGATGGACGCCCTCATCCGCTATCACCGCATGAAGGGCGACAACACCCTCTGGCAACCCGGCACCGACCACGCCGGCATCGCCACCCAGATCGTGGTGGAGCGCCAGCTGGAGCGTGAGGGCAAGACCCGCCACGACCTGGGGCGGGAGGCCTTCGTCAAACGGGTGTGGGAGTGGAAGGAGGAATCGGGCTCCACCATCACGCGCCAGATGCGCCGCCTGGGTGCCTCGCCGGACTGGTCCCGCGAGCGCTTCACCATGGACGAGGGCCTGTCCCGCGCGGTGACCGAGGTGTTCGTGCGCCTGTACGAGGAGGGCCTGATCTACCGGGGCAAGCGGCTGGTGAACTGGGACCCGGTGCTGATGACCGCGGTCTCGGATCTGGAAGTGGTGTCGGAAGAGGAAGACGGCTATCTCTGGCACATCCTCTATCCGCTGGAGGACGGCAGCGGTCACGTGGTGGTGGCCACCACCCGTCCCGAGACCCTGCTGGGCGACGTGGCGGTGGCGGTGCATCCGGAAGACGAACGCTACAAGCATCTGATCGGCAAACACGTGCGCCTGCCGCTGGCGGAGCGTTCCATCCCCATCATCGCCGATGCCTACGTGGATCCGGCCTTCGGCACCGGCTGCGTGAAAATCACCCCGGCCCACGACTTCAACGACTGGCAGGTGGGCCAGCGTCACGGCCTGATTCCCATCAACATCTTCACCCTGGATGCCAGGCTCAACGACCTCGCGCCGGCGGAATACCAGGGACTGGACCGCTACCAGGCCCGCGCGCGCATCATCGAGGATCTCCAGGCCCGCGGCCTGCTCGCCGAAACCCGCAAACACCGGCTGATGGTGCCGCGCGGCGACCGCACCCATGCCGTGATCGAGCCCATGCTCACCGACCAGTGGTTCGTGCGGATGGAGGGGCTGGCGCGCCGGGCGCTGGAAGTGGTGGACAGCGGAGAACTGCGCTTCGTGCCCGAAAACTGGACCACCACCTACCGCCAGTGGCTGGAGAACATCCAGGACTGGTGCATCTCGCGCCAGCTCTGGTGGGGTCACCGCATCCCCGCCTGGTATGACGAGGACGGCAACGTCTATGTGGCGCGCACCCGCGAGGAGGCGGAGGCCAGGGCCAACTGCAAAACCCTCACCCAGGACGAGGACGTGCTGGACACCTGGTTCTCCTCCGCCCTGTGGCCCTTCTCCACCCTGGGCTGGCCCGACGACACCCCGGAGCTCAGGCTGTTCCTCCCCACCTCGGTGCTGGTCACGGGCTTCGACATCATCTTCTTCTGGGTGGCGCGCATGGTGATGATGTCGTTGCATTTCACGGGCAAGGTGCCCTTCCGCGAGGTCTATGTCACGGGGCTGGTGCGCGACGCCCAGGGCCAGAAGATGAGCAAGTCCAAGGGCAACATCCTGGATCCCCTGGACCTCATCGATGGCATCGACCTGGAGCACCTGGTGGCCAAGCGCACCGCCAACCTGATGAACCCGAAGCAGGCCGCCTCCATCGAGAAAGCCACGCGTCTGGAATTCCCCAAGGGCATCCCCGCCTTCGGCGCCGATGCCCTGCGCTTCACCTTCGCCAGCCTCGCCACCCACGGCCGGGACATCAAGTTCGACCTGCAGCGCTGCGACGGCTACCGCAACTTCTGCAACAAGCTGTGGAACGCCTCCCGCTTCGTGCTGATGAACTGCGAGGGGCAGGACGTGGGGCTTGACGAGGCCCGGCCGCTGCAGTACTCCGACATCGACAAATGGATCATCGGCCGGCTGCAGCAGGCGGAACAGGAGGTGGCCGACGCCTTCGCCCAGTACCGCTTCGACCTTGCCGCCCAGGCCATCTACCAGTTCGTGTGGGACGAGTACTGCGACTGGTATCTGGAGCTCGCCAAGGTGCAGCTCGCCCGCGGCAACGAAGCCGAGACCCGCGCCACCCGCCGCACCCTGATCCGGGTGCTGGAAGCGACGCTGCGGCTCGCCCATCCCCTGATTCCCTTCATCACCGAGGAGCTGTGGCAGAAGGTGGCGCCCCTGGCCGGCGTGGAGGGCGAAAGCATCATGCTGCAACCCTATCCGGAGCCTGAGCCGGCACGCATCCACCCCGAGGCCATGGAAAAAGTGGCCCTGCTCAAGGCACTGGTGGGCGCCTGCCGCACGCTGCGCGGGGAAATGAATCTGCCCCCCTCCCAGAAGGTGCCCGCCGTGGCCCTGGGCGATCCCGCCATGCTGGCGGCGCTCGAGCCCTACCTCGTGGCCCTGGCCAAGCTCACCGACCTCACCATCGAAACCGAAGCCCTGCCCCATTCGGTGGCGCCGGTGCAAATCGTGGGCGACTACCGCATCATGCTGAGGATCGAGGTGGATGTGGCAGCGGAGCGGGCCCGCCTCGACCGGGAGATCGCCCGTGCGCAGGCGGAAGCCGCCAAGGCCGAGGCCAAGCTGGCCAATCCGGCCTTCGTGGAACGGGCCCCCGCCGCCGTGGTGGAACAGGAAAGGCAGCGTCTGGCGGGCTTCCAGGCCACCCTGGAAAAACTCACTGCCCAGCGTGCCGCCCTGGGCGACTGAACGGCCCCGCCGCCGGCGGGCGCCGTAATCATGACATGACTGTCTGCTTTTTGGCGTTCAGGCAGAAGGATCGTTCTGGCGAAACAGGCGCAGGAATTCCTCCGCGCTCAGCTCTTCGACCACGATGCCTTCCCGGCTCGGCAGCTCTGCGGGCAGCGGTTCCTGCTTTTCGAGCCGCGCCCGCGCCCGCAGTCTGGCGTTTGCCAGGGTCTGGGATTTGTGGGGGTTGAACCAGCTCAACATGGGCGTCCTTCCTGATTCCGGTTTGGCCTGAGGTTTTGCCGACCCACTCATGCAAGACCCGTGCCAGCGCTCGTTTGCTCCCCTGCCTTCAGCGCCCAGGCGAAGGAGAACACCCAACCCGACCCCAGGCTGGTGGCTGAAAGCCGCCGGTTCCCCAGCTTGACAGGGAAAAGCTTGCCGCAGCTTGCCCCCTGGTAGGCCGCGCAGGCTATCGCCTTGCTTTGGTCTCCACCCTTGGCCGCATCATCGCGCGCACCGGACAGGAAGGGCTGCACGCAAACCTGCGCAATGCGCGCAGCAGGCCCGTGACCCCGCACGCAAGCTCCGGAAGCCCACAGACCTCAAGCCACCGCCGCACCCTCCCGGGGCACTTCATCGACTGGCACGACGAGCTGCTTTTCACCGACATCCGCCTCTTCAACCAAAAACCCGCCGACTCGCTGGTTGCCAGCAACGCCTCCCACCATCGCCCGGCCCCGGACAATGGCTCTTCCCCCCTCACCCCGGGTGCCAAAGGTGGTGGACTCATACAACGGCCTTGACAGCCAGCTCTAGCCAGACTAGGCTAAGCACTTGTCATTCGGAGACCAGGATGGAATTCGTCAACATGCTGCAAGCCAAGTCCTCCCTGTCCCGCCTGGTGGAGGCCATCGAGCAGGGCGAGGAACGGGAGATCGTCATTGCTCGCAACGGCCGCCCGGCCGCCAAGTTGGTGCCCCTGGACACGGTGCCGGCTGGCAAGCGCATTGGCATCGCCAAGGGCAAGTTCGTGGTGCCGGACAGCATCGACACGCACAATGAGGAAGTCGCTCGCCTGTTCCAGACTGGGAAGCAACCTTGAACATCTTGCTCGATACTCACGTCGCCCTGTGGGCGATCACCGACAGCCCAAATCTGCCGAAGAAGGCGCGTGACCTGATCGAATCGCCCAGGTCGTCAGTCTGGATCAGCGCCGCCACGATCTGGGAGATCGCCATCAAGCACAGCCTCGGACGCGGCGAGATGCCGGTGTCCGGTCAGGACGCCCTGCGCTACTTCCGCGAGTCCGGCTACCGATTCCTGCCGGTCGAGCCCGAGCATGCGGCGGCCGTCGAAGAACTGGCGGCGCACCATGCCGATCCCTTCGATCGCATGCTGGTCGCGCAGGCCCTCACCGAACCGATGCGGCTGATCACCCATGACCCGGTGGTGGCGCGCTACAGCGACACCATCATCAGGATTTGAGCAGGGCGACAAGCGCTTCGCCTGGAAGCCCGAGTCCCAGACCCAACGGGGTCGCCGGGCGCGTCCCCCGGACGCTCAAGGAGCAGGCCATCCACGGCCGCTTCTTCCGCAACCTGGAAGCGGTGCGGCAGGCCACTGCGGAGTTCAGGGATGGTCACGACCGACACGGAAGTCTTGAGACACCGGGCTTTATGTCACCCCCGGAAGCCCGGCAGGCGTGTGCCCCGGAAGGCCGTCTGAGCTGCAACTCCGTGGCCAATTACCGAGAATCACCATAATGGATGACGACCGTGTGCGGAGGTCATGCGTCACTCGAATCAGGCATGACTCGGGAAGGGGCATTGGCGACCAGGCCGAAGTGGTGCGCTCCCCGGGGCTGGCGCCGAGAGATTCGGCGCTCTCGATCTTGGCGACTTCATCGATGAGGATGTGCAGGGCTTCGCCAGCACCATCGAGGCCATTCTCGGGCAGGACGGTATGAGGGGCTTGCAGAGGATTCGTTGCGACTCGCATCGCCATGAGGGATACACGCCTCCGTCGAGGTCATGGCGCCCAAATCACCTTGCGCCGCCTGCCCCCTCCCCCAGGCCCTTTGGCACATCAGTCGGCACACCACCCACAATGGCTGCTCAGCCATCACCCTAGGGGGCCCAAGGCACTGGACGAATAGGGCGCGTTGACAAGCCCCGGCCCAATCCCCCAACATCGGCAGTCCCAACCGCAGCCCAGGGAGAAGGCCATGCCCCACGAGATCATCCAGCTGAAAGACGAAGAAATCGCCATGCTGCGCAAGGAGCTGGAGCTCCTCATGGGCGAGCGCGAGCTGCTGCTGCGTATCGCCGGCGCGGCCGCTGCCTTCGTGGCGGAACTGGATACGGCCAAACTGCCGCCGGAGACCTACGAGGCGGCGGAACTGCTGGCGGAATTCCTCAACGAAACCACGGAAGAGACCCTGCGCGAGGCGCTGGAGGCGGTCAAGGCCCACATCGTGACCGACAGCGAGGGACAGCGCGTATAGGCCTCACGGCTGGGTTTCGGCCGGTGCTGCCGCCGGTGCCGGCCCGGCCCGGGGCGTCCCCCTGCCCCGCAGCGTCGGAGCCTCGAGGGTTCCCTCCACCGTCAGGGGCACGCGCAGGGTCGCGCTGCGGGAGCGCAATTCGGTGACGACATCGCCGGCAAGCCTGCCGTCGGCCTCGATGACGGCGCTGCCGGCCGCGCTCAGCATGCCCAGGTTCAGCCGCAACTGCTGGTAGCGGTAGCGCCCACCGGCCAGCTCCAGATAGCCGGAAAAGCCGTTGAACCGGGTCTCGCCACCGGTCACCGCGCTGCGCGCGGCGGCATTGATGGCCCGCACCAGATCCACGTTGCCCAGCGTGCCCTCCCGGGCGACGAAGGTGGCGCGCACCGTGGGGGAGGCGGTGAGCAGACCCAGCCGGTCGGCAGCGAGCTGGACCCGCGCCTTGGCGGCAAGCGTGCCCTCCGCGCGCAGGGCGCGGGTGAAGGCCGGCAGGGCGGTGGCCAA
Organism: Burkholderiales bacterium; assembly: GCA_037478575.1. Classification (GTDB taxonomy): domain Bacteria; phylum Pseudomonadota; class Gammaproteobacteria; order Burkholderiales; family Thiobacteraceae; genus Thiobacter. The sequence goes on from JBBFMG010000121.1 coordinate 6,976, forward strand.
GTTCACCCCGGCGATGTCCAGGTCGAACACGGCCTGCCAGCCGCGCGCCCAGCTCACCTGCCCACTGCCTGCCACCCTGCCCCCGTACAGTTCGCCATTGAGGGCCGTGATCGTCAGCGTCTGGTCCCGCGCCACCCCCTGCACGTCGAGCCGGTCGAATTCCAGGTTCACCCCCACGGGCGGTGTCCAGCGCCCCGCCGTGAGCTGGGCGCGCCAGCCGCCCGCCAGCGGCTGGAGGTTCAGGGTCGCGCGCCGGTCCGCGGTGGTGAGCACGGCCTCGCGAAGCTGCCCACCGTCCCACAGCAGCCGTCCGCCGAAGGGCGGCAGTTCCACCCCCGGCACCAGCAGCCTGACCTGGGCGAGATCCACGCGGCTCACCAGCAGGGGCGCCTTCGGCTGGCGGGCGCTCCAGCCCGCCAGGCGGGTCAGGGCATCCGCCTCGAGGCTTACGCCGTCCAGCAGCACTTGCTGAAGCAGCATCCGCTCCTGTCCCCAGTCGGTGAAGCGCGGTGTGAGTTCGGCCCGGGCGATGCGT
>JBBFMG010000122.1:0-7258 GCA_037478575.1 Burkholderiales bacterium
GCACCAGACCACGCGTCTCGATCATGCCCAGGGCGATACCCGTCATTCCGTTAGCCATTTTCGATCTCCTTCAGAAAAAGCCTTGCCAAATCACCCTTACGCCGCGGCGGCGGTGGGCAGGATGTTTTCCACCTCGCTGTGCACGCGGGCGATGATGTGGGCAGCCACCAGACCGTCCCCCACCCGCTCGCAGGCATCCGCGCCGGCGCGCACCGCCGCGTTCACCGCGCCGGTCTCGCCCCGCACCATCACCGTGACGTAGCCGCCACCCACGAACTGCCGGCCAATGAGCCGCACCTCCGCCGCCTTGGTCATCGCGTCCGCCGCCTCGATGGCCGGCACCAGACCACGCGTCTCGATCATGCCCAGGGCGATACCCGTCATTGCATTTGCCATGATGTTTCTCCTTCAGAGAGTTGATGAAATTGCCTTGCCCGCGACGTTTTCCGTCACGTCCCACTGATCGATGATCCCGAGGATCGTCAAATCGGTAAGGATCCGGTAATCGCCGGCGCCGTAGCGGGCAGCCGAGCCGCCGGCGGTGAAAACCCATTTCCCCGGTGGCACGCCCACCGGGTCCACCGCCACGGCGAGCTTGCCCTTCTGGTCCGCCAGCACCCGCAGCGACGCGCTATAGAGGCCGGGGATGCGGCGTGTGCACACCAGGTCGGACACCACGCGCATGATTTCCATGTCAGCGTTCCTCCCAGTGGTCGATGATGCCCACGATGGTGAGATCGGACGGGAAGTCCTTGGAACCCGCGGCTTCCCGCGCAGCGGAGCTGCCCACGCAGATCACCCAGTCGCCCGGGATGCAGCCCACCGCGTCCACCGCCACCTGGGGCGTGCCGCCGGCTTTCTCCCGCACCACCAGGAGCGGCCGGTGACCCATTTCCTTCACACGGTTGGTCGAAACCAGCGTTTTTTCCACCTGCATGATCTTCATGGCTTGACCTCAGTGTCCTTGCGTATCCACTTCGTTTTCCGTCACGCTTTCCAGCCCGCTGCCGGGCCGCTTGTCCTGCACCGTCATGCCAATGAACAGCAGTCCCTGGGCCGCCAGCTCCGGGTAGCGGCCCCGCACCGCCGCGCGGATGCGCCGGCAGCGCGCCACCGCCCGATCCCGCGAACCCGGCACCCGGCCGTCGTAGCGGTAATGGATGGCGATGGGAATGGGCAGTCCCCGGGCCACGTTGAGCCGGCTGAAAATGCGGATGCCCACGTCCAGGTCCGCCGCGCCCTCCTCGATGGTGTGGAGATGGGCGAAATAGGCCAGGTTGCGCAGAGGCACCTCGTCCAGGCTGTCACCCAGGTTGATGAAGCGTTCGGCATGACCGATGTCGGCGTAACGCCCGTTGTGCTGGGCGCACACATAATCGATCTGGGACAGGTTGAGGGTGAGCAGGCGCTCGATCAGACGAGCCATGCCCGGCTCCGGCTGGCTGCGCCCGGCGGTCCGGGCGGCTTCGGCCACCGCCTCCGTCACCAGGCGGCGCGCCTGTGACACCGGCAGGTCCGCGCTGCGCCGGTAGAGGGTCAGGTTGTCCACATGGCAGTCCACGCTCATTGCGCCCTGGGCATCCGGCACGTGCACGCGGATGGCGTCGTTGTCGGTGTCCACGCCAATGAGCAGGGTGGCCACCGAGGCGCCACAGCAAAAACCATTTTCGATGGCGGTGCGGAATGCCGCCAGCCGCTCCAGCGCGGCCTGGGCGGCGCGCCGCTCGTCGCTGCCGTGGGCGGCGCAACCTTCGTGGGCCGGGTCCGAGCTGCTGTAGTGATAGACCGCGATCTTGAGATAGCGCGTGGCGGCTTCCGGCAGCGTGGGCACCCCCTCGCGCCAGCGCCGAAGCTCGGTTTCCGTCCAGTGGCGCACGGTCAGTTCCACGTCGAACAGGGCACCGGCGTAGGCCTTGCGGTGGACCGCACCGCGCGGCAGACGCAGCACGAAGGGCAGCAGGCCCTTCAGGCGCCCATCCGCGCAGGGCGTGATGTCCACCTCATGGAAACCGCATTCGATGAAGAAGCGCTGCATGGCCTCCACCTCGGCGGGACGGTTCCAGCGGTCGCCGAATTCCCGGGCCAGGCTCTCGAAGGTGGCCAGCACGCTGTGGCCGTAGAGGCGGCGCATGTCGAGGGTGGTCACCCAGGCGTCCGCCAGCACCTGTTCCGGCAGCTCGAAACCCAGCCGTTCCCGGGCAATGGCCTGGGCGCGCGCCTCGAAACCGCTTTCGTGCTGGCTCGCCGCGATCTCCTTGAGCGTGGGCACGATGGCATCGAAGCGGCTGCGCACCGTCCGCTCGTAATCCGCCAGCGCTTCGTTGCGCGCGGGGTCCGCAAGGGGATGGGCGCGCGGCGCGCAGGTGGCCGCCACACATTCGCCTCCCCGGGCCTCCATACCCGGCGGGCAGAAGCTGGGCCGCTGGGGCCAGGTCGGGACTGGCTCAGACCGCAGCGCCAGCCCCACGGGGGCCGCGGGGGCCGGCCGCCGGGCGCGCAGAGCCTCCATGCGTTGGCGCGTGTTCATGCCCGCCCGCTCCCCTTAGCCCCTGGCCCCGCCGGAGAGGGTTATGATTGCCCCGGAGGTGGTATTGCCGCTGCTGCCGGTAATGCGGCTGGCAGCAGGTGCCGGGTGCTCCACCTCGCGGAAGGCGCGCGCGTTGACGCCGCCTCCGCGGGGCTCGCCGCGCAGGGTGGGATTGCGCCGCTGGGCGAAATAGCCCTCGGTGCCCGTGATGCGGTCATTCCGGTCCCAGGCATCACCGGTGATGCGCCGCTCGCGTCCCTCGCCGGTGATGCGCTCCGGCCGGGGCTCGGCGGCCGGCACGGGACGGCTTTCCACCTCTTCCCGGTAACGGAACTCCGGCGTGCCGGAGATCAGCCCCACCGCGCGCGCCATGGGGCCGGTGATGCGCCCGTTGTCGCCGTAGGCGCTGCCGGTGATGCGGCGCACCGTGCTGGCCCGGGCCATGCGCGCCGGAATGGGAATGGAAAAGCCACCCCGCGGCGCCGGCGCCGGCTCGATGCCGCAGGCCTGGGCAGCCTGATCCTCACCCAGGTAGGGCGTGCCGCTCACCGGCTGGCAGGTGCCGCGCTCAGTGCCGGTGACCTTTCCGTCCGGCCCCGGCTGGATGCCGGTGAGGGCGGGGCTGCGTCCCAGGCGGGCACGGTTGATCGCTTCCGCCGCGGCGCGCGCCGCGCAGAACTCGGCGTACTGGTCGGCACCGATGTAGGACGTGCCCGTCACCGGCTTGCAGGCGCCGTACTCGTCGCCGGTCACCTTGACCGAACGGCCCACTTGGCTGCCCGACACTTCCTGGCCGCGGAAGGTGCGTGACACCCCGACCTTGGCCGGCGGCTGGTAGGGTTCGGTGCGGCAATAGGACACGAATTCCTCGGCGGGCAGATAGTCGGTACCAGTCACACGCTTGCAGGCGCCCGCCTCAACGCCGGTAAGGGTCGGTGCGCGACCCACTCGGGTGCCGCTCACCATCGCGCCAGCTGCGGTGTGACTGGTTTCCACCTTTTTTGGGGCATCGCCCTCCTCGCGCGCCTGGGCCGCCGCATCGGCATAGACGGTGCCCGTGATGACACGGCGCGCGCCCGCTTCCGTGCCGGTGACCCGCACGCGGCGCGTGAAGTCGGTGCCGGTCACCGCCAGCCCCTTGGCGGTGAGCCCCGTCTCCACCTTGGCCGGATGGGGTTCAGGCGCCGTGCCACAGAACTCGCCCACCTGTTCCGCCGCCAGGTATTCGGTGCCCGTCACTCGCTTGCAGGTGCCGTATTCATCGCCCGTGACCTTGGGACTGCGGCCGACTTCCGTACCGGTGATGCGGCGGCCGCGGCTGGTGGTGGTGACGGCCACCTTGGCCGGATTGGGCTCGGGCCGGGTACCGCAGAAGGTCGCGAACTGCTCGCTGCCCACGTATTCGGTGCCGGTCACGGTGCGGCAGGTGCCCGCCTCGTTGCCGGTAACCAGGGGGCTGCGCTCCACCTGATTGCCGGTGACCGGGGTGCCCGAGAGCGTCGTGCCGATCTCGACTTTCTGGGGCTCCGGGCGCACGCGGCCGCAGGGACGTGCCGGCGGCGCATCCCCCCGGCCGCGCAGGGACTGCTCGATGCGCCGCTGGCGCGCCGGCGAGGGCGGCTCGGGAACGATGGCCGGACGCGCCTGCCGGGCATCCTCGATGCGGGCGGACAGCGTCTCGCCGTGCTGGCAGCCGCAGTCCGCCGGGCCGCTGCTGGACGGTTGCGTCCCGCCGGCGCCCGACGACCGGGCCCGCGCCGGCGCTGCGGAGCTCCCGCCGCCAGCCAGGGCCGCCTTCCCCTGCAGCGACAGGGCGCGGCGCCGGGCCAGGGCGGCTTCCCGTCCGCTGAGCCTTTCGGTTGCGATGGCGTCACTCATGGTTTGCTTCCTTATGCATACGGCGTTGATCATTAGCGCCTGGAACCCAGACCGCTTTCCTTGTTGCCTTGGTGCCGACTATAGGGAACAATGTCCATAAGAAAAAATGAATCTTTCTTATCGTTTCCATACAGCGCACTGAATCGTTTACCACAGATCGGAGGGCCCCGTTCATGAACGTCACCCTGCGTCAGCTCAAGCTTCTGGAAGCCGTCGCCCGGCATTCCAGCTTCACCCGCGCCTCGGAAGAGCTGCATCTCACCCAGCCCGCCGTTTCCACCCAGATCAAACAGTTGGAGGAGCAGGTGGGCCTGCCCCTGTTCGAGCAGATGGGCAAGAAGATCTTCCTGACCGAGGCGGGGCGCGAGCTCTATGCCTTCGCGCGCAACATCGCCCAGCAGTTCCGCGACATGGAATCCGTGCTGGACGACATGAAGGGAGTCAAGCGCGGCACCCTGCGCCTGGCCGTGACCAGCACCGGCAAGTATTTCGCGCCCTATCTCCTCGCGGCCTTCATCCAGCGCCATCCCGGCACCCAGGTGCATCTGGAAGTAACCAACCGCGAGGAACTGGTGCAGCAGCTCGCCGACAACATGCCGGACATGGCCATCATGGGCACGCCGCCGGAGCACATCGACCTCAGGGCGCGGGCGTTCATGCAGAATCCGCTGGTCATCATCGCCCCGCCCGACCACCCGCTCGCCGGGTCCAGCCGGGTTCCCCTGGAGCGACTCGTGAACGAGAACTTCATCCTGCGCGAACGCGGTTCCGGCACGCGCAATGCGGTGGAACGCTTTTTCCGTGAGCGCAACCTGCGGCTTGCCACCTCCATGGAGATGAGCCGCAACGAGGCCATCAAGCATGCGGTGATGGCGGGCCTGGGGCTGGGCATCGTGTCGCTGCACACGCTGGAGTTCGAGCTGTTGCTCAACCGCATCGCCATTCTCAACGTGGAGGGCTTCCCCATCATGAAGGAGTGGTATCTGGTGCATCGCGCCGGCAAGCGCATGTCTCCCATCGCCCAGGCGTTTCATGATTTCGTCCTCGAGGAAGCCGAACGCATCATGCATCTGCCCCAGCCCAAGCCGGTCACGCGCTCGCGCCGCCGGGTCACGCGCTCCTGAACTTGACCAGGCGGGTGACCTGGATGTCCGAGATGAAGACCACGCCCGTGTGCCGGTCGAAGAACGGCGCAAAACCCTCCAGGATGGGCGCCACGAGTTCCTCCGGCACGGCGACGATGATCATGATCAGCACCGCGTCCTCGTTGAACATGAGGTGGCCTTCGTGGAAGCCGTGCCGCCCCTTGCCCGAAAGGTTGGCCACGATCGTGTAGCCGGTCACGCCGGCACGGTCGAGCAGGTCGGTGGCGAAGGCCTGATGCTCGCCTTCCAGAATGATTTCCAGTTTCTTGAGGGGACTCAGATTGAGGGAAGTCATGTCGTAGGCTCCATGAGGTCGGTAACAGACCGGTGCGTCTGCCAGGCGCCCCCTGTGAACACGTGGGTGTGACCCGTCTCCGGGTCCAGCACCGCCAGACGCAGCCAGCCGTTGTGCACCAGATTGCGCACCGCAGCCACGGCCTCCAGGGCGCGCCGGGCGTGCCCGAGGGGCGCTTCGATGACAGTCAGCAGACGCAACGGCTCGTGCCAGGGGCGCCCTTCCCGCAGCACGGTCTGGGCCGGCAGCCCGGTGCGCAGATCCGAGAGGTTGCCGGTGATCACGCCGAAGCGGCCCGCCACGTTGTGATAGACCTTGCTGCCGCTGCCGTAGCGGGCGTTGTCCACGGTCGAAAAGTAGTGCTCCATGTTGATCCACTGCCCCACCACCAGGGGACCGGCCAGGATGTTCTCCAACAGCCGCCCGCGGGGATCTTCGCGCCAGTCGTAGGAGTGCAGGAAGGCGCGGCCCGCGAGGTCCAGCTCCCGCGTGAGCTCGCGCCGGCCGATGATGAAGGCGGCATTGCCCGCCAGCCCCCACTCGGGACGCACCTGGGACCAGTCTGCGGCCTGGCGCTGGGCGAGCCGCCACGCCTGCTCTGGATCCAGGCGGCGCGCGGCCGGCACCAGGCTGGGCATGCGTTCCTGGGCGCACAGGCGGGACGCGGCCTGCAGGCCTTTCACCAGCCGGTCCAGATACACCAGGTGCGCCGGCGGCAGCAGCTCCAGGTCGTGGAGCGTGAGCTCGTCGGTAGTGGTGTCGTGCAGGGCCGGCACGAACCAGGCATCGTCCGCAATGGTGATGCCCGCCTCGCGCAGGCGCGCGCGCACCGCCGGCTTGTTGGCCATCTGGGCCAGCACCCGCGCGTTGACCAGACCGTGATTGCCGCCGCAGGCGCCACAGTCCAGGGCGCTCTCGTAGGGGTTGTTGTCGGACGTGCTGCCATGGCCCACCAGCAGCACGAAGCGGGAAAAGCCGCTGGTGAGTCCCACCGACCGGAGCGCCTGGGCCACGAAGTGGGCCTGCTCGTCCAGGGTGAAGCCGATGCGTCCCAACCGCTCCAGCTGGATACGGGCATAGCCTGGGTTGATGCGGTAGTCTCGCTGCAGGCGTTCGATGAACTGCGTCTCGACGGCGGGATCGACCCCCAGAATCCGTGACAGCGCCGTGGGGCCGCTGCGCTGTCCCAGGGCGGTTTCGCGCAACTCGCGCACGGTATCGTCCGTGATGTGCTCGCGGGCGATGCGAAGCTCCCGTTCCAGGGCGCGCACGATGAGCGCGCGCTGCAGGGAACGGATGACGGAATCGGCCTGCTCGCGGGTGAGCTTGTCCAGCAGCAGGCGGCTGTCCGGCGCCTGGGGGAACAGGCGGCCGCGCCAGCGGCCGTAGGCCAGGGGCGCCAGGGTCTTGCCG
>JBBFMG010000123.1:0-2250 GCA_037478575.1 Burkholderiales bacterium
GAACCGTCCTCGTCCGGCGGCGTGCCCACGGCGATGAACTGCACCTGGCCGAAGGCCACGCTCTTCGCCACGTCGGTGGTGAAGTGCAGGCGGCCGGCCGCCACATTGCGCTTGACCAAGTCCTCCAGACCGGGCTCGTAGATGGGAATGCCGCCCTGGTTCAGCAGCTCGATCTTGCGTGTATCCAGGTCGAGGCACATGACCTCGTTGCCCACTTCCGCAAGACAGGTGCCGGTCACGAGGCCCACGTAGCCCGTGCCGATGATGGTGATTTTCATGGCTTGAGTCCTTCGATTTCGGATTCGATTCGTGTCAGTGCCGCCAGGGGATCCGGGGCCTGGGTGATGGGCCGGCCGATCACCAGATGGCTTGCCCCGGCGCGCAGCGCCTCGGCGGGCGTGGCGATACGCACCTGGTCCTGGGCGCCGGCCCACGCCGGCCGGATGCCCGGCGTGACCAGCAGGAACCCCGGCCCGTGCGCCGCGCGCAGCGCCGCCGCTTCCCGGGCCGAACATACCACACCATCGAGTCCACAGTCGTGGGCGAGGCGCGCAAGGCGCAGCACCGCTTCCTCGGGTGTGTCCCTGACGCCCACTTCCAGCAGATCCCCGGCGCCCAAGCTGGTGAGCACCGTGACCGCGACCAGACGGGGTGGGCGGGGCGCTGCCGCCACGGCCTCCGCCGCCGCGGTGAGCATGGCGCGTCCGCCCAGGGCATGCACGTTGACCATCCACACGCCCAGCCCGGCCGCGGCGCGGCAGGCTGCCGCCACGGTGTTGGGAATGTCGTGGAACTTGAGGTCGAGGAACACGCCGAAACCCGCCGCCACCAGTCGTTCCACCAGGGCAGGGCCGGCGGCGGTGAAAAGCTCCTTGCCCACCTTCAGGCGGCAGCGGGCGGGGTCCAGCCGCTGCGCCAGCGCCAGGGCCGGGGCGGCAGCGGCGTAGTCCAGGGCGACGATGATGCGGGGTTCGGTGGGCTGGGACATGGATTACCCGGTGGCGGACTGGGCCTGGCGTTCTTCCAGACGGCGCGGCGGCATGGTCTCCCAGCCGGCGCAGGCGGGACAGCGCCAGAAAAACTGGCGTGCCTTGAAGCCGCAATTGTCACACTGGAAGAAGGCCAGCCGACGTGCGTGCTGGTGCACCAGATTGCGGATGGCTTCCAGATCCTGGCGTGCCTCGGGCGCCGCCTCGTAGAGCTGCGCCTCGAGAATCTTCTCCAGACCCAATAGGGTGGGATTGCGGCGCAGCTCCTCGCGGCCCAGGCGGTAGGCCGCCTCGCTGCCCTCCGCCTCCAGCACGGCCTGGAAGGCGGCGCTGAACAAATCCACGGACGGATGGTTGGCAAGCCAGCCCTTGAGCAGGAGGGCGGCATCCTGGATACGCCGGAGATCCCGGTAGCAGGCCAGCAGTTTTTCGGCCACCAGCGGCAGATACTCCGGATTCTGGGCCTCCACCCGCTTCCAGGCGGCGATCGCCTCCTCCGGCCGCTTTTCGGCCAGGAAGAAATCGCCGGCGAGCAGGGTGGCGCGCACGTTGCGCCGGTTGACCCGGAGGGCTTCCTCCAGCTCGGCCCGCGCGGCGTCGAAGCGACCCTCCACTGCGGCGGCCGCGGCCTTTTCGCAATGGAACTGGCTGATCTCCACCACGCAGGCGGCGGCCGAGGTGTCGGCAAGCGCCCGGGCCATGGCGATGGCCTTGTCCCATTCCTTCTCCTGGACGTAGATCTCCATCAGGGCACGCCGCGCCGCCTCGGCGTAGCGGGTGGACAGCAGGGTTTGAAACAGCGCTTCCGCCCGGTCCAGGAGTCCCGCCTTGAGGAAGTCCTGGCCCAGCTCCAGTTGCGCCGCCAGACGCTGTTCCTGGCCCAGGTCCGGGCGCTCCACCAGCCCCTGGTGGAGCTGGATGGCCCGTTCCACCTCGCCCCGGCGCCGGAACAGGCCGCCGAGGGTGAAGTGGAGTTCCACCGTCTCACTGTCGGCCCGGGCGGCTTCGGTGAAGGCCTCGATGGCCTTGTCCGGCTGCTGGTTGAGGAGGAAATTGAGCCCCTTGAAATAGGATTCGGGCAGCTGACGCGACTGGGAAATCACGTGCCGGATGTCGATGCGCGCCGCCACCCAGCCCAGCAGGAAGAACAGGGGAAAGGCGAGCAGCCACCAGTATTCGAAGTCCATGCCCATGGACCCTCAGGCGCCTCCACCCTGGGGTTCCTGGGGACGGGCGCCTTCCTGGGCCCGGCTGCGCAGCT
>JBBFMG010000123.1:2260-7236 GCA_037478575.1 Burkholderiales bacterium
TCAGGCCCAGGATTTCCCGTCGGCTGCGCAGGAGGTAGGAGAAGCTCGCCGCCACACCCGCCACCACACCCAGCAGGAACGCGAGGAGCAGCACCACCACCAGCGGTGCCTGCCACTCCGCGCCCAGGTAGTAGCGCACGGTCACCACCTCGCTGTTCTTCGCGGCAAAGCCCAGCGCCAGCAGGAACAGGAAGAGTCCGAGAATGGGGGTCACGAAACGCATGGCTGCTTGCTCCGTCTGCGCCGGACCCCGGCCGGCAAAGAAAAGGCGGCACCATCTCGCGACGCTGCCGCCCTACCCTGCCCCGCCGGGCTCACGCTGGATTGCTTTCCCCGGCGGCCGCCCGTTTGCGGTTGTCCACCCGGTCCCTGAGCTCCTTGCCGGCCTTGAAATGGGGCACATACTTGGCCGGCACCTCGACCCGACCGCCCGTCTTGGGATTGCGCCCGATCCGGGGCGGCCGGTAGTTGAGGCTGAAGCTGCCGAAGCCGCGGATCTCGATGCGCTGCCCTTCGGACAGACTCTTGGCCATGGCATCCAGGATGGTCTTCACCGCCAGTTCCGCATCCTTGGCCACCAGCTGCGGATAGCGCGCCGACAGCCGCATGATGAGTTCCGATTTGGTCATGGCCGACCCCCGGTGCTCATTGTCCGGTGCTCTTGGTATCCAGCTTGGCCTTGAGGAGTGCGCCGAGATTGGTGGTGCCGCTGCTGGCGGACTGGTCGCTGGCCATCTTCTGCATGGCCTCCGCCGCCTCCGCCGCTTCCTTGGCCTTGATGGACAGGCTGATGCTGCGGTTCTTGCGGTCCACGCTGATGATCATGGCCTCGACCTCGTCGCCTTCCTTGAGGTGGGTGCGGATGTCTTCCACCCGGTCGCGGGAGACTTCGGAGGCACGCAGGTAGCCTTCCACGTCATCGGCGAGCTGGATCACGGCGCCCTTGGGATCCAGGGATTTCACCGTGCCCTTGACGATGGCGCCCTTGTCGTGGCTCATCACGTAGTTGTTGAAGGGATCGCCCTCGAGCTGCTTGATGCCCAGGGAGATGCGCTCCCGCTCGGGGTCGATGGCCAGCACCACCGCCTCCACCTCGTCACCCTTCTTGTAGTTGCGCACGGCTTCTTCACCGGGCTGCGACCAGGACAGGTCGGACAGGTGCACCAGACCGTCGATGCCACCGGGCAGGCCGATGAACACGCCGAAATCGGTGATGGACTTGATCTGCCCCCTGACCTTGTCGCCCTTCTTGTAATTGGCGGCGAACTCCTCCCAGGGGTTGGGCTTGCACTGTTTCATGCCCAGGGAGATGCGGCGGCGTTCCTCGTCGATTTCCAGGATCATCACCTCGACCTCGTCGCCCACCTGCACCACCTTGGCGGGATGCACGTTCTTGTTGGTCCAGTCCATCTCGGAGACATGCACCAGACCCTCGATGCCGGGCTCGATCTCGACGAAGGCGCCGTAGTCGGTGAGATTGGTCACCTTGCCGAACAAGCGGGTGCCCGGCGGATAGCGGCGGGAAATGTTGACCCAGGGATCGTCGCCCAGCTGCTTGAGACCCAGGGAGACACGGTTTTTCTCCTGGTCGAACTTGAGCACCTTGGCTTCCACCTCGTCGCCCACGGAGAGCACTTCCGAGGGATGCTTGACCCGGCGCCAGGCCAGATCGGTGATGTGCAGCAGGCCGTCGATGCCACCCAGATCCACGAAGGCGCCGTAGTCCGTGATGTTCTTGACGATGCCCTTGACCACCATGCCTTCCTTGAGGTTTTCCAGCAGGGCCTGGCGCTCGGCGCCCAGGGTGGCTTCCAGCACCGCCTTGCGCGACACCACCACGTTGTTGCGCTTCTTGTCCAGCTTGATGACCTTGAACTCGAATTCCTTGCCCTCGTAGGGGGTGGTGTCCTTCACCGGGCGGATGTCCACCAGGGAGCCGGGCAGGAAGGCACGGATGCCGTTGATCATGACCGTCAGGCCGCCCTTCACCTTGCCGGTGATCACGCCCTTGACCAGCTGGTTGTTTTCCATGGCCTGTTCCAGCTCCTGCCAGGCCGCGATGCGCTTGGCCTTCTCGCGCGACAGGCGCGTGGAGCCGTAGCCGTCTTCCAGGGCCTCGATGGCGACGGTGACGAAGTCGCCTTCTTTCACCTCGAGTTCGCCGCGGTCATTGCGGAACTCGGAGGCGGGAATCACGCTTTCGGATTTGAGACCGGCGTTGACGATGACTTCGTCGCCTTGGATGGCCACCACCTCGGCGGTGATGAGTTCGCCCACGCGCATTTCCTGGCGGGCAAGGGATTCTTCGAACAGGGCGGCAAAGCTTTCGTTGCTGTTGGGCGCAGCCTGGCTGGTGGAAGTTTGGGAAGTCGCCATCATGAATTGATACCTGAAAAAGCCGTCCTTTGGTCGAAGACGGGTTGGTTCACACAACGTCGCCGGGGTGAAAAAGAAAAAACACGCCCCGCGGCACGTGGGCTAGACGTGCCCGGCCGATCCGCCTTTCCACTAACCGGCGACACCCGGTCCGGATGAGGCCCGATACTGCTGCAGCACCGCTTCGACCGCCTGGTCGATGGTGAGGGAACTGGTATCCAGCAGGCTCGCATCCGCGCACTTCTGCAGGGGGGCGGCGCTGCGCTGGGAATCCCGCGCGTCACGCGCCCGAATATCCTGCAAAAGAGTTTGGATGTTAGCAGACATTCCTTTTTCCATCAACTGTTTATATCGACGCTGGGCGCGCACCTCGGGGCTCGCGGTGAGATAGATCTTGAGCCGGGCGTCGGGAAACACCACCGAGCCCATGTCCCGGCCGTCCGCCACCAGCCCCGGCGGTTGGCGGAAGGCCCGCTGCCGGTCGAGCAACGCCTCGCGTACGGCCGGCCACTGGGCGACACTGGAGGCCCCCTGGCTCACTTCCTCGGTGCGGATGGCGTCCGTGACCTCTTCACCGGCCAGCCACACCCGCCCCCCCTCGAAGCGCACGTCCAGGCCCTGGGCGAGGCGGGCAAGCCCCGCCTCGTCGTCCCAGGCCACCCCCGCGCGCAGGGCCGCGAGCGCCACCAGGCGGTACAGGGCGCCACTGTCCAGGTAGTGGAAACCCAGCTGCGCGGCCACGCGCTGCGCCACCGTGCCCTTGCCGGAGGCGGAAGGGCCGTCGATGGCAATCACCGGCACCTCGGGCTGGGCCAGACTCAGAAACACCCGGAAATAATCCGGGAAAGTCTTGGCCACACAGCCGGGATCGAGGATGCGCACGGGCACGCCCCCCAGCGCCACCAGGGAGAAACACATGGCCATGCGGTGGTCGTCATAGGTCTCGATCACCGCGCCCGGGGTCAGACCCTGGGCCGGCGGCGTGATGCACAAATAATCCGGGCCCTCCTGCACGGTGGCACCCACCTTGCGCAGTTCGTTGGCCATGGCGGCGATGCGGTCGGTCTCCTTGACCCGCCAGCTGGCGATATTGCGGATGGTGGTGGGCCCCTGGGCGAACAGCGCCGCCACCGCCACCGTCATGGCAGCATCCGGAATGTGATTGAGATCGGCATCAAGAGGCTTGAGCCGCCGGGGCCCGCAGGCTTCCACCCAGTCCTCCCCCATGCGGATGAGCGCACCCATTTGGGCCAGCGTGTCGGCGAAACGAATGTCGCCCTGGATGCTTTCGCGTCCCACGCCCACCACCCGCACCGGCCCGCCGCCGATGGCGCCCGCCGCCAGGAAATAGGAGGCGCTGGAGGCGTCCCCCTCCACGTGGATGATGCCTGGACTGCGATAGCGCCTGCCGCCCGCCACCCGGAAGGTCTGCCAGCCTTCCCGCTCCACTTCCACGCCGAAGCGGCGCATGAGATTGAGGGTGATTTCCACGTAGGGTTTGGAGATGAGCTCGCCCACCACCTCGACCGTGGTGGTTTCGCCAGTGAGGGGCAAGGCCATGAGCAGCGCCGTGAGAAACTGGCTCGACACATTGCCGCGAATGCGCACCCGGCCGCCCGCCTGGATGTGCGCCTCGTGGATGGCCAGGGGTGGATAGCCGGCCTCGCCCAGATAGTCGATGCGGGCCCCAAGCTGGCGCAGGGCGTCCACCAGGTCGCCGATGGGGCGTTCATGCATGCGCGGCACGCCGGACAGGCGGTAGTGCCCCTGGGACAGGGCGAGCACCGCGGTGAGGGGCCGGAACGCGGTGCCGGCATTGCCCAGGAACAGCTCGGCTTCCTTGACCGGGAACGGCCCGCCCACGCCAATCACGCGGCAGTCGCTCGTCCCCACCCGCTCCCACTGGACGCCCAGACGCCGCAGCGCCTCCAGCATCACGCGCGTGTCGTCGGAATCCAGCAGTCCCTTCACCTCGGTCACACCCTCGGCGAGGGCCGCGAGCAGGAGGGTTCGGTTGGAGATGCTTTTCGAGCCGGGCAGGACCACCGTGCCGGCCATGCGGGCGATGGGTTGCAGATCGAGATAGTCCATGGTCGTTTTTTTGCCGCTTGCTCTGCCACAACCGGGCAAGCGCGTCACTCCCCTTTCAGAAACGTCCGGCGCGCATCCCGTGCCTGCCGGAACACCTCCATCAGACCTGCGCCGTCACCCGCCTCGATGAGCGCCCGGATGCGGCCCAACTCGCCCTCGAAGCCGGCGATCTCGCGCAACAGGGCTTCGCGGTTGGCAAGGCAGATGTCGCGCCACATCTCGGGGGAGCTGCCGGCGATACGGGTGAAGTCACGGAAGCCGCTGGCCGCGAAGGCAAACAGACGCGGGGCGTCGGCCCGTGCCGCGATGTAATCCACCAGTGCGAAGGCAAGCACATGGGGCAGGTGGCTCACCGCGGCAAACAGGGCGTCGTGTTCTTCCGGCGTCATCTCCGCCACCCGGCCGCCGCAGGCAGTCCACAGCCTTGCCACGAAACGGCAGGCTGCCGGGTCGGTCTCGGGCAGCGGCGTGATCACCACGTTGCGGCCCCGGAACAGGTCGGCGCGCGC
>JBBFMG010000124.1:0-7191 GCA_037478575.1 Burkholderiales bacterium
TCCACTTTCGGCTCCGGCCTGGGCGCTGGCCGGGTTTCCTGGACGGGCACGGGAGCCGGCGCCGTTGCGGCGCGCGGCGCGGCCGGCAGCTTCGACCACAGATCCGCGATCACCGGCTCGGGCTCCTCCTGGTTCCAGCGCACCCCGAGGGCGAGCAGGCCGAGGAACAGGAGATGCACCAGCAGGGCGAGCAGGCCGGCGCGCAGGGTGTCGGGGGATGGGGCAGACAAACGCATCGCCATGGTCACTGCCTCAACGGCCCGCGGGCTTTGCCAGCAGCCCCACCTTGCGCACCTGGTTCTGCTGCAGCAGATCCATCACTTCCAGCACCTTTTCGTAGCGCACGCTCCGGTCCGCGGCGATCACCACTGCCTGGTCCGGATTCGCGGCCTGCCGGGCCCGGATCGCCTGCACCAGATCGGGGCGGCTCACGGCCACTTCTGCGCCCGCTTGCGAGCGGTCGCGCAGCCTGAGGGTATTGTCGGCGCGGATGATGACTTCCAGGGGCGCCACCGGGGGCTTCAGCTGCTGGCCCACCCGGGGCAGCTCGATCTGGCCGGGGTTGATGAGGGGCGCGGCCACCATGAATACGATGAGCAGCACCAGCATGACGTCGATGAAGGGCACGACGTTGATCTGATTCATCTGGCGGCGCGGGCGGCGGTTCATCGGGGCATCAGCGGGCCTGGCGCTGGAGGATGTTGGACAGCTCCTCCATGAAGCTTTCGTAGCGGGTGGCCAGGCGGTCGATGTCGTGGGTGTAGCGGTTGTAGGCAATGACCGCGGGAATGGCGGCGAACAGACCCATGGCCGTGGCGACCAGCGCTTCGGCGATGCCCGGGGCCACGTGGGCCAGGGTTGCCTGCCCCACGTTGGCCAGGCCCCGGAAGGAATTCATGATGCCCCACACGGTGCCGAACAGCCCCACGTAGGGACTCACCGACCCCACCGTGGCGAGGAAGGACAGCTTGCGTTCCAGCCGGTCCAGTTCCCGCTGATAGGCGGCACGCATGGCGCGGCGCGTGCCATCCATCACCGCGCTGATGTCCATGCCACCCTGGCGCTTGAGCTTGCTGAACTCGCGAAAACCCGCCTCGAAGATCTTGGCCATGCCCCGCGCGACGATGGGCCCCGAGGTGAGGGACTGGAACAGGGCGTTGAGATCCACGCCGCTCCAGAATTCCCGCTCGAACTCGTCCGCCTGGCGGGCGGCCTCCCGGAGGGAGAACAGCTTCTGGAAGATGAACAGCCAGGAGAGGAAGGAGGCGGCCAGAAGCAGCAGCATCACGAGCTGCACCACCAGGCTCGCGTTCGCCACCAGGGCGAGGAAGGACAGGTCGGTAGAGGCTTGCACGTTCACGAAAGGCTTTCCAGTCGGTTGCGCAGCACGGCGGGAATGCCGGTGGGCCGGAAGGTGCTGGCCTGCACGCAGGCGATTTTCACGCGCGCGGTGACCAGGAGCGCGTCGCGCTCGATGGTCTGGGCGAGGTCCAGCACGCTGCGGCCCAAATGCAGGGGGCTGACGGTCACACTGAGCAAATCGTTGAAGTGGGCGGGGCGCAGGTATTCTATCGTCAGGGCGCGCACCACGAAGATGACATCGAAGTCACGCAAAAGTTGCGGCTGCTCGAAACCCGCGGCGCGCAGCCATTCCGTGCGCGCCCGCTCCAGAAACCGGAGGTAGTTGGCGTAATAGACCACGCCGCCGGCATCCGTGTCCTCGTAATAGACCCGTACAGGCCAGGTGAAGACGGCAGCCGGCGCGCCCGCCCCGCTCACTGCTCGTTCCACAGATCGGGCGTGCCTCCCGGTGCCGCGAGTCCGAAATGCAGGTAGGACAGGCGGGTTGCCACCCGCCCACGCGGCGTGCGCATGAGATAGCCCTGTTGGATCAGGAAGGGCTCCAGCACGTCCTCGATGGTGTCCGGCGCCTCACCGATGGCAGCAGCCAGATTGTCCAGACCCACCGGCCCGCCGCCGAATTTTTCCAGCACGGCGGACAAAAGCTTGCGGTCCATGGTGTCCAGTCCCACTTTGTCCACGTCCAGCATGGACAGGGCGGCGTCTGCCACCTCCGGCGTGACGCGGCCGCCCGCGCGCACCTCGGCATAGTCGCGCACCCGGCGCAGCAGGCGGTTGGCGATGCGGGGCGTGCCCCGGGAGCGGCGCGCGATTTCCAGCGCGCCCTCGGGCGAGAGTTCGACGTTGAGCAGACGCCCGGAACGCATCACGATCTGCTGCAGCTCCTCGGGCGTGTAGAACTCCAGCCGTGCCACGATGCCGAAGCGGTCACGCAGGGGATTGGTGAGCATGCCGGCGCGGGTGGTGGCACCCACCAGGGTGAAGGGGGGCAGGTCCAGCTTCACCGAGCGGGCCGCTGGCCCCTCGCCGATCATGATGTCGATCTGGAAGTCTTCCAGGGCGGGGTAGAGGATCTCCTCCACCACCGGCGACAGACGATGGATCTCGTCGATGAACAGGACGTCGTTGGGCTCGAGGTTGGTGAGCAGCGCCGCGAGATCCCCCGCCCGTTCCAGTACCGGGCCGGAGGTCTGGCGCAGGTTCACGCCCATTTCCCGCGCGATGATGTGGGCCAGCGTGGTCTTGCCCAGCCCCGGCGGTCCGAACAGCAGCACGTGATCCAGTGCCTCGCCGCGCTTGCGTGCCGCCTCGATGAAGATCTCCAGCTGCTCCCGCGCCTTTTTCTGGCCCACGTATTCCTGCAGCGCGCGGGGCCGCAGGGCGCGCTCCAGCGCCTCTTCCTGGGGAGAGAGGGGCGCGGGGGAGATGAGGCGGTCGGTTTCAATCATGGCCTGGCATTGGGCGGGCGCACGGCGCACACAGGCATGGTGTTTTCCATCATGGTTCCCGCATCCCGTGGGCGGCGTGCCTCATGGGGCGGCTCATGCCCTGGACAGCAGTTTGAGAGCCTGTCGGATGCCGTCGGATACGGATACATCCCCGGGCAACTGCTGCACGGCCCAGCTCGCTTCCTTGGGATTATACCCAAGGGCCAGCAGCGCATTGATCACGTCGCTTTCGCTGGTGCTGCCCGTCCCCGGCGCGGGCGTGGCAACGGTCACGGGTGCGAGCTTGTCCTTGAGTTCCAGCAGCAGCCGCTCGGCGGTCTTCTTGCCGATGCCCGGTACCCGGACGAGGCGCGCGCTTTCCTGACTGGCCACGGCCTGGGCGAGCTCCGCCACACTCAGGCCGGAAAGCACGGCCAGCGCGGTCTTGGCGCCGATGCCGCTCACCCGGATGAGCTGACGAAAGGTCTGGCGCTCCTCCTCGCTGCCGAAACCGTAGAGCAGATGGGCGTCCTCGCGCACCACCAGATGGGTGTGCAGGCTCACCCGCTCACCCGTCGCGGGCAGGTTGTAGAAGGTGCTCATGGGCACGTCCAGCTCGTAGCCCACGCCATTGACGTCCACCACGATCTGGGGTGGCCGTTTCTCCAGCAGGATGCCCGTGATGCGGCCGATCATGCCGGGCCTGCCGTGGAAAACAGCGCGGCCGCCAGCAAAAGGCCCGCGAGATGGGCGGCGGCCAGGGTATCGCGGATGGCCGGGGCGAGGGCCGCCGGCGTGTCGGCATGGCGCAAAAGGCTCGACCAGGCGCGCAGGCTCAGGGGCGCGGCGGCCAGGGCCGCGGCCGTGGCCACTGGCAGGGCACGCAGGGCGATGGCGAGCACCAGGCCACCATAGGCCGCAAGCAGGATCAACCCATAGCCCCGCGCCGCCAGCCGGGGGGGCAGACGCACCACCCAGTGGCGTTTGCCGGCGGCGGCATCGGCGGCACGATCCGGAAACTGGTTCACGTAGAGGATGGCCGTCACCAGCAGGGCATAGGGCCACCCTGCCAGCCAGGGTAGCTGAGCGAAGCCGGCGCGCTGCACGAAATCACTGCCCACCACGACCAGCAGAAAACCCAGGGCAACGCAAATCTCACCCAGGCCACGCCCGTTCAGCCGCAAAGGTTCGGCGGAGTAGGCCCAGCCGATGAACAGGCCCGCGGCACCGATGGCGATCAGGGCCGGGCCGGCATGCAGGGTCAGCCACAGGCCGGCGGGAATCACAGCTGCCAGCAGGGCGAAGCCGAAGGTGGCGGTGGCGCGCGGCGTGAGCACCCCGTTCTGGATGAAGCGGCTGCCGCCGGTGTAGGGATAGATGCGATCCACGTTGCGGGCATCGCTGCCGTTCAGGGCATCGTAATAGTCGTTGAGCACGTTCACGCCGGCGTGGGTGAGCAGGGCCGCAAGCAGCGTGACGGCCGCGCGGGTCGGTTCGAGGGCGAGGCCGTCGTGGGCGGCCCCCGCCAGGCCCAGCACGACACCCACCAGGGTGATGGTGAGGAAGGCCGGGCGCGTAGCCAGGAAATAGCGCAGCAGCGGGTTGGGCAGGGCCGCCAGCGTGGGTTCGCGTGCCGTCATCAGAGCCGTCCCACCAGGCGTCCGTTGCGCATGCGCCAGCCGCTGGGGGCGAAGCCCCCCAGCCCCTGGCTGCCGTGGGCATGGCAGATGGCGCAGGCCAGGGCGTCTGCGGCATCCGGAGAAGGCGCGCCGGGCAGCGCCAGCAGGCGTCGCACCATTTCCTGCACCTGTTCCTTTTCCGCGTGGCCGTTGCCCACCACGGCCTGCTTCACCTGCAGCGCGGTGTATTCCGCCACCGGCAGGCCCTGGGCCACCGCGGCGCAGATGGCTGCCCCGCGGGCCTGGCCCAGGAGCAGGGTGGACTTGGGATTGACGTTGACGAACACCTGTTCCACCGTCACTGCTTGCGGCCGGTGGGTCAGGATGATTTCCGTGAGGTGATCGAAAATGGCCTTCAGCCGCTGGGGCAGCGCCGCCTCGGGCGTGCGGATGCAGCCGCTGGTGACATAGGCCAGGCGTCCGCCCGCCTGCTCGATGACGCCGAAACCGGTGATGCGCAGCCCGGGGTCGATGCCTAGGATGCGCATGGTGCGGCGCTCACTCCATCACCGCGGAGGTATAGACTTCCTGCACGTCGTCCAGGCTCTCCAGCGCATCCAGCAGCTTTTGCATCTTCACGGCATCCTCGCCCTTGAGCTCCGTCTCCGTGGTGGGCTTGAAGGTGATCTCGGCAAACGCCGGCTTGAGTCCGGCTTTTTCCAGGGCGGCTTTGACCGCGGCGAAATCGTTGGGCGCGGTGATGACCTCGATGCTGCCGTCATCGTTGGTGATCACGTCCTCGGCACCGGCTTCGATCGCCGCCTCCATCACCTTGTCTTCGGAGGTGCCGGGCGCGAACACGATCTGCCCGCAGTGCTTGAACAGGAAGGCCACCGAGCCGTCGGTGCCCAGGTTGCCGCCATGCTTGCTGAAGGCATGGCGCACGTCCGCGACGGTGCGGGTGCGGTTGTCGGTCATGCAGTCCACGATCACCGCCGCGCCGCCGGGACCGTAGCCCTCGTAGCGCACTTCTTCGTAGTTCACGCCCTCCAGCTCGCCGGTGCCGCGCTTGATGGCACGCTCGATGTTTTCGGCGGGCATGTTCTCGGCCTTGGCCTTCTCGATGGCCAGGCGCAGGCGGGGGTTGAAATTGGGGTCGCCGCCGCCCAGGCGCGCGGCCACGGTGATTTCCTTGATGAGTTTGGTGAAGATCTTGCCCCGCCGGGCGTCCTGGCGCCCCTTGCGGTGCTGGATGTTCGCCCATTTGGAATGACCTGCCATGGTGCACGTATTCCCAGTTTGCGACAGGCGTCATGTTACCATCGGGGCCTGTTTTTATCGAGATTCCGGGGGGTTTCATGAGCGAGCCGATGCTCATCGCGAAGGGGGAACGGGAGGTTTTCCTGCTGCCGGGCATGGCCAACCGGCACGGTCTCATCACCGGCGCCACGGGCACCGGCAAGACCGTGACCCTGCAGGTGCTGGCCGAGAATTTCAGCCGCATCGGGGTGCCGGTGTTCCTGTCGGACATCAAAGGCGACCTGTCCGGCATCAGCCAGCCGGGGCAACCCACGCCCAAGATCCGGGAACGCATCGAAAAGCTGGGGCTTAGGGACTGGACCTTCGAGGCCTCGCCCGTCACCTTCTGGGACGTGTTCGGCGAGCTGGGGCACCCGGTGCGGGCCACCGTGTCCGAGATGGGGCCGCTGCTTCTGGCACGCATGCTCAATCTGAACGAGACCCAGGCGGGCGTGCTGACCCTGGTGTTCAGGATCGCCGACGACCAGGGCCTGTTGCTGCTGGATCTCAAGGACCTGCGCGCCATGGTCCAGCACGTGGGGGAACACGCGCGGGAATTCACCACCCAGTACGGCAATGTTTCCGCCGCCTCCATCGGGGCCATCCAGCGCGGGCTGCTGGCCCTGGAATCCCAGGGCGGCGAGCAGTTCTTCGGCGAGCCGGCGCTGGATTTGGCCGATCTCATGCAGACCGACGGCCGGGGCCGGGGCATGGTCAACATCCTGGCGGCGGAGCGCCTGATGCAGGCGCCCAAGGTCTATGCCGCCTTCCTGCTGTGGCTTCTGGCGGAACTGTTCGAGCAGTTGCCGGAAGTGGGGGATCCGGACAAGCCGCGCCTGGTGTTTTTCTTCGACGAGGCGCACCTCCTGTTCGAGGACGCGCCGGAGGCGCTGCTGGACAAGATCGAGCAGGTGGTGCGCCTGATCCGCTCCAAGGGGGTGGGCGTATTCTTCGTCACCCAGAATCCCCTGGACATCCCGGAGCGCGTGCTGGGCCAGCTGGGCAACCGCATCCAGCATGCGCTGCGCGCCTACACCCCACGCGACCAGAAGGCGGTCAAGGCTGCCGCCACCACCATGCGCCCCAATCCCCGCTTCGATGCGGAACAGGTCATTACCGAGCTGGGGGTAGGCGAAGCCCTCATTTCCACGCTGGACGAGAAGGGGCGGCCACAGGTCACGGAACGATCCTTCGTGCTGCCGCCGCGGGGACAGATCGGCCCCATCGACCCGGCCACCCGCCGCCAGTTGATGGAACGCTCCATCGTCGCCGGCGTGTATGAAAAGACCGTGGACCGGGAGTCGGCCTACGAGGTGCTCAGGGCCCGCGCTGCGCAGGCGCAGCCTGCGGAGGCGTCGGGGCAGGCAGCCGGCCTGGGCGGCGTGCTGGGGGATGTGCTCGCCGGCGATGGCCGCCGCCAGGGCGTGGTGGAAGCCATGGTGAAAAGCGCCGCGCGCGCCATCGGCAGCCAGCTGGGGCGGCAG
>JBBFMG010000125.1:0-7168 GCA_037478575.1 Burkholderiales bacterium
GATGCAGGCTGCGCAGCCAATGCACTCGTTTTGGAGGCCGTTGCGGATGTCAATGCCGGCGGGGCACACCTGCACGCACAGGGTGCAGTCGATGCAGTCCCCATAACCCTTGGCCTGGCGCTCCTCGCGGGTCCTGGCCCCCGGCCGCAGCGGTGCGCGCCCCATGGTGCCATCGCCCCGCTTTTCGTCGTAGGTCACCACCAGCGTTTCCGGATCGTACATCACGCTCTGGAAACGGGCGTAGGGACAGACATACATGCAGATCTGCTCGCGCCCCAGTCCCGCCGCCACATAGGTGGTGAGGGTGAGGATGAGCACCGTGCCATAGGCCGCGGGATGGGCCTGCCCGGTGAAGAAGTCGCGCATGAGGTCCGGTGCGTAGGTGAAATAGGCGGCGAAGGTGAAGGCAGTCCAGAAGGCGACCAGCAGCCAGATGAAGTGGGTCGCCCCCAGCTTCAGGATCTTCTCCCGGTTCCAGGGCTGTTTGTACAGGCGCACCCGCTTGGGACGGTCGCCCTGGATCAGGCTTTCGATCCAGATGAAGAAGTCGGTCCACAGGGTCTGGAAACAAAAATAGCCGCAGAAGGCGCGGCCCACCAGCGCGGTGACGAAGAACAGCAGGGCGGCGGCAATGAACAGCAACAGCCCCAGCCACAGGATCAGATCCTGGGGATAGGCCACCAGGCCGAAGATATAGAACTTGCGATGGACCAGGTCGAACATCACCGCCTGGCTGGGGCCGTCCTGACGCGGCCAGGGCAGCCACACCAGGCCGAAGAACACCGTGTAGGCAAGAATGAGCACGCCCCACTTGAAGCGCCGGAAGCTTCCCTTGACCGCCCGGGGAAAAATCGGGATGCGCTTCTCGTATAGCGCACTCTGCTCTTCGATTCCTGCCTGCATCGATTGTCCAGAAGAAAAAACCCCGCCCTGGGGCGAGGCCATTCATGCGTTACCGCTGCCGGGCGGACGCGCAGGGCCGGCCTTTACGCCGCCCTGCGGGGCGTGCACCCTTACTTGCCGCCGCCCAGCTCGTGCACGTAAACGGCCAGCAGCTTGATCTGCTCGGGCTTCAGCCGGTCTTTCCAGGCGGGCATCACACCCTTGTTGAGGCCCTGGGTGATGACCGTCTTCACGGCAGCCAGCTTCTTCTCCGGCGTGTCGGCGGCCGGGACATTGGCCCACAGCCAGATCTTGTCCGTGAGATTGGGCGAACCGACTTCCTGCCGGCCCTTGGCATCATCGCCGTGGCAGTAGAAGCACATGGCGTCCATGGAATGGAACAGCGCCTTGCCGGCCTCGGCCTTGGCCGCATCCACCTGCTCGCCGGACAGGGACAGCACGTAGTTGGCGAGCTGGTCGATCTGTTCCTGGGTGAACACACTGCCAAAGGCAGGCATGTAGCCGCGGCGCCCGTAGGTAAGGGTCTCGTGGATCTTGTCCAGGGTGCCGCCGTAGAGCCAGTCGTCATCGGTGAGGTTGGGGAACAGGCCCACCACACCCTGGCCGCCGGACTGGTGGCAGGCGGCACAGTTGTCGCCGAAGAGCTGTTTGCCTGCCGAAATCACGAAGCTGTTGAGCTCCGGGTCCTTGGCGATGCTCGCCAGGGGCAGGGCGGCGATCTTGTCGTAATAGGGCTTCTGCGCCTGGGCTGCGGCATTCATTTCCGCCATCAGGTCGGCGCGCGTGTTCCAGTGGGTGGTGACGGTCTCGCCCCTGGAATTGACATAGGTCACCTTGGACACGCCGGTGGTATAACCCTTGCCCAGCGGCCAGGCGGGATACAGCACCCAATAGACCAGGGCGAACGCGATGGTGAGATAGAAGGCCCACACCCACCAGCGCGGCAGCGGGTTGTTGTACTCCTGGAGATCGCCGTCCCAGGCGTGGCCGGTGGTCTGCACCGTGTGCGATTGGAGTTTTTCCTTGCTCATTGCTTGCCTTTCATGTCACTGGCTGGAGGCCCGCTCCCTGCCCGGCGCCGGCCGGGCGGAGCTGGCCTCGTTGATGCCTTGGTCTTCCGGTTCCTCGTCGAGAAAGGGGATGTCCTTGTAGGACTCCAGCTTCTCGCCCCGCTTCCGGCTTCCGAACACGAACCACAGGATGCCCAGGAAAGCGACGAAGAAGATCAGCAGCCCGAGGGGCTTGGTGTTCTCCGGATGGGAAAGCCACTCGAGCATGACCGCTCTCAGCGGAATTTCACGAAGTAATCGTCGTCGTACTTGCTGAAATCCACCATGGTGCCCAGCACCTGCAGATAGGCCACCAGGGCGTCCATTTCCGTGACGTTGCTGGGGTCACCATCATAGTTGCCTTCGGTGGCCTGCCTGACCAGGTTCTCCTTGGCGTTGGGAATGTGCAGCTGCTTGGCGATGGCCTCGCCAAACTGCTTCACGTTGCGCTCATACTCCGCCTGGGTGAGGGAATAGGGCACGCCCACCGCACGCTGGGCCTTGAGCCGGTCCACCAGGTCGGAAGTGTCCAGCACGGTGGTGGCCAGCCAGGGATATCGCGGCATGACCGAGCCCGGCACCATGGAGCTGGGATCCTTCAGGTGCGCCACATGCCACTCGTTGGAATACTTCTTGCCCACCCGCGCCAGATCGGGGCCGGTGCGCTTGGAACCCCACTGGAAGGGATGGTCGTACTTGGACTCCGCCGCCAGCGAGTAATGCCCATAGCGCAGGGCCTCGTCACGGAAGGGACGGATCATCTGGGAATGACAGGTGTAGCAACCCTCGCGCACATAGATGTCGCGGCCACGCGCTTCCAGGGGCGTGTAGGGACGCACCCCATCCACTTCTTCCACCGTGCTCTTCACCAGGAACAGGGGCGCGATCTCCACCAGGCCGCCGATGCTGATGACGATCATGGTGAGCACCAGCATCACGCCGACGTTGGTTTCGATCCATTCGTGTTTGAAGTTGAAGTTCATCGCGGTTTCCTTCCCTCGAACCCGGACTCAGGCGCCGGCCCGGGCCAGTTTGGCCGCCAGCTTGGCTTCCAGCTCGGCCGCTTCGCGCTGGCCCTGGCGGATGGTCATGTAGATGTTGTAGGCCATGATCAGCACGCCACTCAGGAAGACCATGCCACCGACGGCACGCATCACATAGGCGGGATGCATGGCGATCACCGTCTCGATGAAGGAATACTTCAGGTTGCCGAAGTCATCGAAGGTGCGCCACATCAGGCCCTGGCCGATGCCGGAGGCCCACATGGCGGTGATATAGAGCAGCACGCCGATGGTGGCCATCCAGAAATGCCAGTACACGAGCTTCAGGCTGTAGAGCCTGGTGTTCCACAGCTTGGGCATCATGTGGTAGAGGGAACCGAAGGTGATCATGGCCACCCACCCCAGCGCGCCGGAATGCACGTGGCCCACCGTCCAGTCGGTGTAGTGGGACAGGCCGTTGACGCTCTTGAGCGACATCATCGGGCCCTCGAAGGTGGACATGCCGTAGAAGGACAGCGCCACCGCCATGAAGCGGATGATGGGGTCGGTGCGCAGTTTGTCCCAGGCACCCGAGAGGGTCATGATGCCGTTGATCATGCCACCCCAGGACGGCAGCAGCAGCATGATGGAGAAGGTCGCCGCCAGGGTGGACGTCCAGTCGGGAATCGCGGTCCAGTGCAGATGGTGGGTACCGACCCACATGTAGAGAAAGGACAGCGCCCAGAAGTGGACGATGGACAGACGATAGGAATAGATGGGACGCCCGGCCTGCTTGGGCACGAAGTAATACATCATCCCCAGGAAGGCGGCGGTCAGGAAGAAGCCCACCGCATTGTGGCCATACCACCACTGGGTCATGGCATCCTGGGCGCCCGCGAACAGGCTGTAGGACTTCATGGAGAACAGGCTGACCGGCACCGCCAGGTTGTTGAAGGTATGCAGCAGCGCGGTGGCCAGAATGAAGGCGATGTAGAACCAGTTGGCCACGTAGATGTGGGGCTGCTTGCGCCGCATGATGGTGCCGATGAAGACCACGGCGTAGGCGATCCACACCACTTCGATCAGCAGGTCGATGGGCCATTCCATCTCGGCGTATTCACGGCCCTGGGAGTATCCCAGCACATAGGAAATGGCGGCGAGCACGATCACCGCCTGCCAGCCCCAGAAGGTGAAATTGGCCAACGCGTCGGAGATGAGCCGGGTCTGGCAAGTGCGCTGCACCACGTAGTAGGAGGTGGCAAACAGGGCGGAGCCGCCGAAGCCGAAGATCACGCCGCTGGTGTGCACCGGGCGCAGGCGGCCGAAGGTGATGTACGGAATATCGAAGTTGAGGAAGGGCCAGGCGAGCTCGGAAGCGATGTAAACGCCGGCGAGCATGCCCACCACGCCCCACACCAGGGACATCACCGCAAACTTGCGGACGACGTCAAAGTTGTACTGCTCCTTCTCTGTCACTGCGACCGCCATGGTTTTTCTCCTGAAATGCTCCAATGCTTGCCAACGCCGGCGAAATTAACCAATAAGTATATTCTTAAGTGCTTTGAACTCGCAAGGCAGCCCGTACCGCCCAACCGTCATGGCCTCAGTTTCCCGCCAGCAGCAGCCGGATATCGTGAACCAGGGGCGCTGCGCCGGAACCGAACCCGAACAGCAGACGCAGCCTGCCCTGAGGATCGAACACATAAGTGTTGGCCCCGTGATCCAGGGTGTAGGTGTCGGGGCTGCTGCCCGGCTGTTTCTGGTAGAAAACCTTGAAATCGGCGGCCGTCTTGCGGGTGGTGGCCTCGTCGCCATAGAGACCCAGGAAGGCGGGATGGAAGGCGGGCACGTACTGGGCCAGCAGGGCGGGCGTATCGCGGGCCGGGTCCAGGGTGACGAACAGCACCTGCACCCGCTGGGCGTCCGGGCCGAGCTGCTTCATGACCTGAGCCATTTCCCCCAGGGTGGTGGGACAGACATCAGGGCAATGGGTGTAGCCGAAGAACAGCACCACCACCTTGCCGCGGAAATCCGCCAGCGTGCGTGTTTTGCCCGTGTGATCCGTGAGGCGGAAGTCACGGCCCCAGTCCGCGCCCGTGATGTCGGTGCCCTGGAAGGCGGGTGGCCTGGAGCAGCCTGCGAGGGCCAACGCGAGCAGGCACAGGGCAAGACGAAGCAGGGTCCTCATGGCACAGAAGCGGTCGAAAAGGGAGCGCATTATCCGCTTTTCGCGCCCGCCTGTCAGCTACCCGGATGGATCAGGGGCGGCTGGCTTCAGACGCCCATTGGGCGAGTTCGGTGAGCACCAGGCCAACCGCCCGGTTGGCGGCCTGGGCGCCATGCACCGGATCATCGCCCTGGCTGGGGACGCTGACGGCAAAGCTACGGGTGGCGCGGGGCGCACCGGATTTCAGGTCGGTGAGCTGGGCGCGCAGGGCGAATTCCACGCGCGAGGGCGTGGTGGAAAAGTCCTGGCGCAGGCGCAGCACCTCGGTATCCAGGCGCAGGGCGGCCCGTGCCGTGGCGGGTGCAGCCAGCACCGCGGAAAAGCGCCCGCTCGCTTCCAGGGCCTGTACCAAAAGCGGTGCCAGCATGCGTGGCGGCGTGTCCACCCAACGGTGGCGCGCGAAATAGGCGAGCTCCTGGGGCTGCCGCCCGTAGGCCATGCCCGCGCTGTCGTAGCCGGCGCGGGCCCGGGGCGGTGCCACCAGCAGCGCGGGACCCTGGCCCGCCGCGGCGGCCGGCGCGAAGTCCGCCTCCAGCGTGAACAGTTTCACTTCTTCCGTGCGCGGCGTGGGCAGACAGGCCGTCAGGGCCAGCGTGGCGAGCATCAGCACCAGGGCTGCCGATGGACGCATGGAGCCTCCTTTTTTCCTCATTCGCCCGGGCCGGGCCGGGGCGCAGGGCGCCCAAACACCAGACTCGCGGGCTCGCGTTCCAGTTCGCTGCTCGCGCGACGCAGATTCTGCGCCAGCTCGCGCAGCTCGATCAGGAGGGCGTCCAGTTCGGGCAGCGTCTGTCCGCCGAGCTGCACCATGCCCGCCTGCACGGCCTGCGCAGCGCCGCCGGCCTGGGTGGCGACCCGGCCGATGTCGTCGGCCAAGCGCTCCACGCGGCTGGCGGTCTGCTGCATGCGCCGCGCCAGCCGCGCCACCTCGTCGCCTGCCGTGGTGGCGCTGTGCAGGGTGGCTTCCAGCACCGGCATCTGGCGCGCGAGCAGGCGCGTGCTTATCTCCACGTTGGCCAGGATCTGACGCAACTGACGACGGGTCTCCTCGTCCGTGAGGCTGTTGAGGTTTTCCGCGCTGCGGTTGAGACTGGCGAGCACGCTGGTGACGGCGGTGTCCAGGCGTGTCATCAGGGAGGGTCGGGTGGGGATCACGGGCACCTTGTCCGGCCCACGCGCCGCCAGCGGTGGTGCCTGCGGCGAACCCCCCGAGAGCTCCACCTGCACGAGGCCGGTGAGTCCCTGCATGCGCAGGGTGGCCTCGGTATCGCTGCGGATGGGCGCCTTTTCATCCAGCGCCATCACCAGGCGTACCCGGCCGGAGCCATCCGGGGCGAGATCCACCTCGGTCACCCGTCCCACGGTCACGCCCTTGTACTTCACGGGCGCATTGACGTTGAGACCGGCCACGGATTCATCGAAGTAGGCGTGATAAATGCGGGTGCGCGCTTCGCTTGGGCCGCCCGCATACAGCCAGAAAATGACACCCACCAGCGCCGCCCCCAGCACGATTACGAAGGCGCCCACCAGCGTGTAGCTGAACCGGGATTCCATCACCTGTCCTCGTCCGTTCCGGGCCAGGCGGCCCGGCCCCGCGGGCCGTGAAAATAAGGCCACAGGCCGGGATGTTGCGAGCGCGCCAAGTCGGCCATGCTGCCCAGTCCCACCACCCGCCCGTCGCCCAGCAGGGCCACACGGTCGGTCACCCGCCAGAGCAGGTCCAGGTCGTGGGTGACCACAATGATGGTCAGTTTCAGGGCGGCCTTCAAGCCCAGGATGAGTTCGTCCAGGGCGCCTGCCGCGAGGGGATCCAGCCCCGCCGAGGGTTCGTCCAAAAACAACAGTTCCGGATCCAGGGCGATGGCCCGCGCCAGCGCCGCGCGCTTGCGCAGGCCGCCCGACAGCTCGCGGGGATATTTGTGGACGGCCTCCGGCGGCAGGTCCGCGAGGGCGATCTTGATGCGCGAAAGCTCATCGATTTCCGCCGGGCTCAAGTTGGTATGCTCCCG
>JBBFMG010000126.1:0-7129 GCA_037478575.1 Burkholderiales bacterium
CGTCAACGATTCGGTCACCAAGAGCAAGTTCGACAATCTCTACGGCTGTCGCGAATCGCTGGTGGACGGCATCAAGCGCGCCACCGACGTGATGATCGCCGGCAAGATCGCCGTGGTGTGCGGCTATGGGGACGTGGGCAAGGGTTCGGCGCAGGCCCTGCGCGCGCTCTCGGCCCAGGTGTGGGTCACCGAGATCGACCCCATCTGCGCCCTGCAGGCGGCCATGGAAGGCTACCGCGTGGTGACCATGGATTACGCCTGCGACAAGGCCGACATCTTCGTCACCGCCACCGGCAACTACCATGTGATCACCCACGACCACATGGTGAAAATGAAGCACAACGCCATCGTGTGCAACATCGGCCATTTCGACAACGAGATCGACGTGGCCAGCCTGGAGAAATACCAGTGGGAGGAGATCAAGCCGCAGGTGGACCACGTCATCTTCCCCGACGGCAAGCGCATCATCCTGCTGGCCAAGGGGCGGCTGGTGAACCTGGGCTGCGCCACGGGGCATCCCAGCTACGTCATGAGCTCGTCCTTTGCCAACCAGACCCTGGCCCAGATCGAGCTCTTCAACCACACGGACAAATATCCGGTCGGGGTCTATACCCTGCCCAAGCACCTGGATGAGAAAGTCGCGCGGCTGCAGCTCAAGAAGCTGAACGCCGAGCTCACGGTGCTCACCCCGGAGCAGGCGGCCTACATCGGCGTGCCCATCGAAGGCCCCTACAAGCCCGAGCACTACCGGTACTGACCGTTACTGAACCGCAACCACGCAGGGGCGCACGGCGCAGGCCGGCCGCTCCTGCGTTCGGGTACCGCCATGGCGACCGCACGCAACTTCAGCTTCGAATTCTTCCCGCCCAAGACACCGGAAGGTGTGGAGAAACTCCGCGCCACGCGCAGACAGCTTGCCCAGCTCAGGCCCGCGTTCTTCTCGGTCACCTTCGGCGCGGGCGGCTCCACCCGCGACCGCACCCTGGAAACGGTGCTGGAAATCCAGGCCGAGGGCTACAATGCCGCGCCCCATCTTTCCTGCATTGGTTCCACCCGGGAAAGCATCCGCGAGGTGCTGGCCACCTACAAGGCCCACGGCATCCGCCACATCGTCGCGCTGCGCGGTGATCTGCCCTCCGGCATGGCCGATCCGGGCGAATTCCACTACGCCAACGAGCTGGTGGAATTCATCCGCCGGGAAACCGGCGACTGGTTCCACATCGAAGTGGCCGCCTATCCCGAGTTCCACCCTCAGGCGAAAAGTGCGCGCGAGGATCTCATCAATTTCAAGCGCAAGGTGGAAGCAGGCGCGAATGCGGCGATCACCCAGTACTTCTACAATGCCGATGCCTACTTCCGTTTCGTGGAAGACTGCGAGGCGCTGGGAGTCACCATCCCCATCGTGCCGGGCATCATGCCCATCACCAACTACGCCCAGCTCGCCCGCTTCTCCGATGCCTGCGGGGCGGAAATCCCGCGCTGGATCCGCAAGCGTCTGGAAGGCATGGCCGACGACCTGGACCAGATCCGCGCCTTCGGCCTGGACGTGGTCACCGACCTGTGCGACCGCCTGCTCCAGGGCGGCGCGCCGGGCCTGCACTTCTACACCCTCAACCAGGCCGGCCCCACCTCCACTATCTGGCAGCGGCTGGGCCTGGGTTGACAACCACCGGCTGGTGGAAGGTTAAGGTCAAGAAGGTCTGGGGTCACAAGAAGGTCTGGGGTCAGGTCTTTACTTTATAGTTCCCCGCTAGGTCTGGGGTCAGGTCTTTACTTTATAGTTCCCCGCTGGTCGCCGCTGAAGCGCCTCCCACAGCGGGCCGGGGCCAGCCCAACCTGTGGAAGCGGATTAAACCGCGACGGACTGGTTGGCTGCCCCCGGAAAAGGCAGGCTGAAATTTACGCTTGAGCCAGCCCGCTGGTCGCCGCTGAAGCGCCTCCCACAGCAGCAGCCAACTTGTGGGAGCGGCTTCAGCCGCGATGACCCTTTGAGGGCCGAAGCCCCTCCCTTCGGGCGGGAGGGGCCGGATAATCACCAGCTGGATTTTTCCTCTTCCTTGCCGCCCGCGGCCTGCACCAGCGCCTTGCGGATGGCTTCCGGGCTCTTCATGATGTTCATGAAGCTGTTCTTGCCCATCATGGAGAGGTCCGGGAAGCTGATGGCGATGCGGAAACGCGCGTAGAGCGCATAGGCCTTGTTGCCCGAAACCAGGATCTCGTAGGGCAGGTGGGCCGCGGACTTCACGTCCTTGAAGTCAATCTCGGACATGATGTACTTGTCGTCCATGTACTTGTCCGCCTCGGTCTTGCCCTTCATCGCCACGCCGAACACGGTTTCCTTCTTGCCCGGGATGTCGATGCGGTAGACCTTGGTCACACCTGCCACGCCCTTGGCCAGGTTTTCCTCCACCGTCTTCACCCCCTCCTCATAGCTCTTGTATTCCGCAAGCTCCGAGGGCTCGTCGAACTTCTCCATGCCGAACATGTAGTTGTACTTGCGCAGCTTGGCCGCGGTGAGCCCCTTGGCGCCGAAGGTGTCCACCTTGCCCAGGGCCTTTTCCAGCGCCGCCGCCACGCCGGGCAAATCGTTCTTCATCCGGTAGGCGTTGGCCCAGTAGGGCGGGTTGGTGTAGGACACCTGCACCTCGTCACCCGCCTTCACCACCGCCACGCGCATGGCCGCACCGAAGCCGCCATGCTCGCTTTGCGCGGCCGTGCGCTTGAGCTCGTCATTGGTGACGGCAATGATGGTGGTCCCGGCATAGGGCGTGTAGCTGCCCACCACCTGGAAGCCGTTGGCGGTGAGGGCCTTCTTCACCTCCTCCACCTTGGCCGCCTGGTCGCCCGGTCCCTTGTAGGCCAGGACGAAGGGTTTGAGCAGGTCGTCGGCCAGCGCCACGCTGGCCATCACGGCCAGACAGAGCAGGGCAAACCATTGGGTGATGCGTTTCATGATGGGGTCTCCTCTCGTTGCAGGCCGCCTGGGGGCGGCTTCGTGTGGAAGGGACCGGCCGTTTCTGGTCCGAAACGACCGGCCCGGCCAAAAAAAAGCTGAAAGTCCTGGCAACTTTCAGCTTTTTGGAACCGGCGCCGGCGGGCGTCAGAACTTCATGCCGTAGGCCACGCCGAAGCTGTCCTGGTACATGCGATTGCTGATGCCCGTGCTCGGCCCGGTGCCGGTAACGGTGTTCTTGAAGGCGTGCATGTAGGCGAAGGAAAGCTCGCCGCCATTGGCCAGCCGGTAGGTGGCCCCCAGGGTCAGGTGATCCGTGACCACGCCCGGTGCCAGCATGTTGAAGAAGGTCTCGGTGCCGGCATAGGGTTCGTCGGTGGTGCTGTAGCCGGCGCGCAGGGTCAGGTTCTTGTTCACGTCATAGGACACGCCCAGCTTGTACACCGTGATGTCCTCCCAGCCAAAGCCCCGACCGTTGCTGTCACCCAGCAACCCGGGCGCGGTACCCTTATTGGCGATGGACTTGATGCTGCCGTAGTTGATCTGCTGGATGTCACCCGCGATGGTGAGCTGGGGCGTGGCCTTCCAGGCAAAGCCGATGCCGTAGTTTTCGGGAATGTCGAAGTCCCCCTGCTCGGCGAACAGGCCCTTGTACTTGTCGAATTTCTGCATCCAGGTGCGGGACTGGTAGGCCACACCCACGCTAAAGGTGGGGGTGAGCTGCCCGGTCCAGCCCAGGCCGATGCCATAGCCCCAGGAGTCATCGTAACCCTTATTACTGCAGTTAGTCGGGTCCGAGGACAGGCCGGCGCAGACGTTTTGCAAGCCATACGCCTTGAAACGCTGGTAGGCGATCTTGAGGCTCACCCCCACCGCGTGGTTCTCGTTGAGCTTCATGGACAGGGTGGGGGAGATGAAGAGCTGCATCAGATCGACGCCGGCATTGCCGCTGCCCAAGGGAGACGGCCCAGGAAGCAGAGGTACAGTGTTCAGCTTGCTGTAATCGGTATTCATCCCCCCGTTGCCATACACCGACACCCCCAGGGACATGTTGTTGGAGATCATCTGGTTGTAGCCGAACTCGGGGATGAAGAAGTTTTCCGTGTCGTTGCCATCGAAGGTGCCAACGCCCTGGATCTCCGACTCCCGCTGAGGACGGAAGTAGTCCAGCCCCACATCCCAGCGGCTGCCCACCAGCACCATGTTGGCCGGGTTGGTGGCGGCGGCCAGAGCGTCCTGGCCCAGCGCATAGCCCACGCCGGCCATGCCCTTGGACTTGATGCCATAGCCGTGGGAGAAGTAACCGTTGGTGGCGAAGGCGGGCGTCATCACGCCGGCCAGCACCAGCGCGCCTGCGAGAGCACGAAGCTTCATTTGTTTTCCTCCTTGGGAGCGGTTGTTGATGGTTGAATCCTGGGGAACAACGCCTTGCGTCGTTGGGCCGATCATACACAAGGGTTCGGGCGTGGCAAAGCTTTCTGGTAGAAATTGACCAGGGCTTTCATCCAATTGTTGCAAAAATGCAACAATTGGCCGGGGTCGGCGGCAGGTGGGCACTGTCCCCAGATCTTCACCCCCGCCCCCCATCGAGGGCGAGGGGCTCCGTGGGAGCGGCTTCAGCCGCGATGGACTGGTCGGCTGTCCTTGGGAAGAACAGGCTGAAATTTACGCTTGAGCCAGCCCGCTGGTCGCCGCTGAAGCGCCTCCCACAGCTGGGGCTGCCCCACCTGTGGGAGCGGCTTGAGCCGCGATGAACTGGGGGCTGTCCTTGGGAAGGACAGGCTGAAATTTGCGCTTGAGCCACCCCGCTGGTCGCCGCTGAAGCGCCTCCCACAGCGAGCCGGGGCTGCCCCACCTGTGGGAGCGGCTTCAGCCGCGATGAACTGGGGGCTGTCCTTGGGGAGGGCAGGCTGAAATTTACGCTTGAGCCAGCCCGCCGGTCGCCGCTGAAGCGCCTCCCACAGCGAGCCGGGGCTGGCCCAACCTGTGGGAGCGGCTTCAGCCGCGATGGACTGGTGGGCTGTTCTTGGGAAGGGCAGGCTGAAATTCACGCTTGAGCCACCCCGCTGGTCGCCGCTGAAGCGCCTCCCACAGCGAGCCAGGGCTAGCCAACCTGTGGGAGCGGCTTCAGCCGCGATGAACTGGTGGGCTGTCCTCGGGAAGGGCAGGCTGAAATTCACGCTTGAGTCACCCCGCCGGTCGCCGCTGAAGCGCCTCCCACAGCGAGCCGGGGCTAGCCAACCTGTGGGAGCGGCTTCAGCCGCGATGGACTGGTCGGCTGTCCTTGGGAAGAACAGGCTGAAATTGACGCTTGAGCCAGCCCGCTGGTCGCCGCTGAAGCGCCTCCCACAGTGAGCCGGGGCTGGCCCAACCTGTTGGAGCGGCTTCAGCCGCGATGGACTGGTGGGCTGTCCTTGGGGAGGGCAGGCTGAAATTGACGCTTGAGCCACCCCCCTGGCCGCCGCTAAAGCGCCTCCCACAGCTGGGGCTGGCCCACCTGTGGGAGCGGCTTCAGCCGCGATAACCCCAGCACCGCCGGTCACCGGCGCCGTGGCGCTCGGGCGCCGTCCGCGCCACCCTGCGGGCAGGGCATCAGGCGGCGAAGTTGGCCTCGGCGAAGGACCAGTTGGCCAGGTGTTCGAGGAAGGTTTCCACGAACTTGGGCCGGGCATTGCGATAGTCGATGTAGTAGGCGTGTTCCCACACATCCACGGTAAGCAGGGGTTTGTCCGCCGTGGTGAGGGGCGTGCCCGCGTTGCTCGTGTTGACGATGTCCACCGAGCCGTCCGGCTTCTTCACCAGCCAGGTCCAGCCGGAGCCGAAATTGCCCACGGCGCTTGCCTGGAAGGCCTTCTTGAATTCATCGAAGGACCCCCACTTCTTCTCGATGGCCTGGAGCAGCGCGCCGCCGGGCTTGCCACCGCCGTTGGGCTTCATGCTGTTCCAGAAGAAGGTGTGGTTCCACACCTGGGCGGCATTGTTGAAGATGCCGCCGGCGGGTGCGCTGCGGATGATGTCCTCGAGGCTTTTGTTCTCGAACTCCGTGCCCTTGATCAGGTTGTTGAGGTTGGTCACATAGGCCTGATGGTGCTTGCCATAGTGATATTCGAAGGTTTCCGCGCTCATGTGGGGCGCGAGGGCATCCTTGGCATAGGGAAGCGGAGGAAGTTGGTGTTCCATCTTGAGACTCTCCTGCTTAGTGTTGATGATTGGGGGGCAGATTGTATGCGGTGCGGCGGTATCGGGCAATGTTGACAAATTCGCTCGAATATTGGCCGGGTTGAATCGCGGCTAAAGCCGCTCCCACACCCCGGCCCTCCGCCATCAAGAGAGAGGGAGTTAGCGGGACGGATTTGAGCCGCGGTGAGCTGCTCAGCGCCCCGGTCGCCGCCAAAGCGCCTCCCACGCCGGCGGCGCCCTGTGGAAGCGGCTTGAGCCGCAATGGGCCACTCAAGCGCCGGCCACACCCCCACCCCGGCCCTCCCCAATCGGGGAGGAGGGGATCGGTGTCGTCACGCGGACTGAGCCGGTGCGCCTGGAATTCCCCAAGCAGCACCGTGCAGTGTGGGGGCAGTCTTCAAGTGCCGATGGCCCTGCTCCCGGCTGCCCTTGTCTGCCACCGCCGTTACCCGCCATGGGCCCCGGACGGCGGGGCTAGTGCAGTTTCACGCGCGGCTTGTTGGGTGAGTTGATGAAGGTGGCGAGGGTGGACAGCACCACGCGGAATACGCCGTGCAGGGCGATCTGGTGCTTCTTGTAGAGGGACCAATAGACGAAGCGCGCGATCAGGCCTTCGATCATCATGCTGCCCCGCGCAAGCCCGCCCATGAGGTTGCCCACGGTGGTGTAGCGTCCCAGTGCCACCAGGGAGCCGTAGTCGCGATAGACATACTCCGGCAGCGGTTTGCCCTGCAGACGCCGCGGCAACGATTTGGCCAGCAGCATGGCCTGCTGATGGGCCGCCTGGGCCCGGGGCGGCACGGGCCGATCGGAGCCGGGCTGGGGACAGGACGCGCAGTCGCCAATGGCGAAGATGTTGGGGTCGAAGATGATGTCTTCGGCCGGGAAGCCGGCGCCGCCCTCGGCCACCGGCTTGGTGAGCAGCGTGTACGCGCGTTCGCAGATCTCGGTCTTGCGGCGGAAGGTGTCGGCCTGGCCCTGCTCGTCGAAGGCCAT
>JBBFMG010000127.1:0-6997 GCA_037478575.1 Burkholderiales bacterium
CTCGTCCATCAGGGTCATGCGCAGGTTCTCGCGCGTCAGCCGGGCATTCTCCAGCGCCATGCCCAGGTGCTCGCTGATGGACAAAAACAGCAGCGAGACTTCCTCGGGGATGCTGCGGTCGCAGGGCATGAACAGGTTGTACACGCCCATGGTCTTGCCCTTGTGGCGCAGGGGCACGGCGATGACGTTCTTGCAGCCTTCGCCAAAGTAGTCGAGCAGGGTCACTTCGTGGCAGTTGCCTGCCGCCTCCCCGCGCTGGATGGCGAAATGCTGGGCGGCACGGCCACACACTCCGCAGCCAATGGGCACCAGGTACTCGCGGTCCACCACCTCCTGGGGCAGACCGATGGCGCCCACCAGACGCATGTGCTGGCCGTCCGAAGACACCACGCGCACCGCGCCGGCCGTGGCGCCGGCAAGCCGGATCATGGTCTGCAGGAAGCGCTCCAGCAGCTGCTCCAGGTCCGCATCGCTAGAAAGGCTGGTGGCGATCTCGGAATAGACCCGCAGTGCAGGCAGCTTGTAGCCGCCCCGTTCTTCCTCGGGCTCCCGGGGACGCGCTGGCTTTTTCGCGTGGGTCATGGACATCTCGCAGACTGGCCGGGCGATTCTAACACCGGGGCTTTCCGATGCAAACCGGCGCCGGGCCGGATTTGGCTTTGCCGACAGATAGTTAGGTCGGCATCAGGGCGATTGGCCGGGGGCCTTGCCCCCCTCCAGCCCATGCTCGGTTATCATGGCATAGCCCCAGTCTTTTGAGCGGAGACCATCATGACCCGTTCCCTGCCCTTGCCCCGTTTCCTTCTCGGTGCCGCCATGCTCGCCCTGTCGGCCCTGGTCCTGGATGCCTGGGCCGCCGAACAGCGGGGGCGCTATTTCGGCGCCAAGCCCACCGAGTACCCGGCCTGGTTCAAGGAAAGCTTTCTGCACCTGCGCGACGACATCCGGGAAGCCGCCGCGTCCGGGAAGCGTCTGCTCATCGTCTTCACCCAGGACAATTGCCCCTACTGCAACCTGCTGGTGGAGCGCAACCTGTCCCAGAAGGACATCGTGGACCTCATGCAGGCCCGCTTCGATACCGTCGCCATCAACATGTGGGGCGACCGCGAGGTCACGGATTTCTCCGGCAAGCCCATGACGGAAAAACAGTTCGCCGCCGCCCTGCGGGTGCAGTTCACGCCCACCCTACTGTTCTTCGATGAGCAGGGGCAGGTGGTGCTGCGGCTGAACGGCTATCTGCCGCCCCAGCGCTTCAAGCTGGCGTTGGAATACGTGGCGCAGCGCAAGGAAAAAGAGCTGCCCTTCCGGGAATTCATGGCGCGCCATGAGCCGCCCCCCTCCTCCGGCACGCTCCACCAGGAGGATTTCTTCGCCGGGCCACCCCACGACCTGCGCCGGGTGAAGAAGCCCATCGCAGTGTTTTTCGAGCAGAAGGACTGTCCCGCCTGCGACACCCTGCACCAGAAGGTGCTTACCGATGCCGAGACACGCCAGGTGGTGAAGAAACTGCACAACATCCAGCTCGACATGTGGTCCGACACGCCGGTGATCCTCCCGGACGGCCGCAAGACCACGGCCCGCGAGTGGGCCCGCCAGCTGGACGTGAAATACGCGCCCACCATCGTCATCATGGAGCCGCGGGGCAGGGAAATCATCCGCTCGGAAGCTTTCTTCAAGGTCTTCCACACCCAGGGCATGTTCGCCTACGCGGAAAGCGGGGCCTACCGCAAGGAACCCAGCTTCCAGCGCTACCTGTCGGCGCGCGCGGAGCACTTCCGGGAACAGGGCCGCGACGTGGATATCTGGCGTTTCGCCGACGAACCGGTGGGCCCCCGCTGAGGCCGGCAGCTCCTCAGGGGGCCGGGAGGGGGAAGGCCACCGCCACCCGCAGGCCGCGTCCGCCGGGGCCGTCCTCCATCGAGGTGCGGGCGCCGTGCAGCTCGGCAATCCGCTGCACGATGGACAGCCCCAGCCCGCTGCCCGCCTCGCCGCTGCCCAGGACGCGGTGGAAGCGTTGCCACACCGCGGCTCGCTGCGCCGGGGGAATGCCCGGCCCCTCGTCGGTGACCGAGAACACCGCTTCGCTTGCCTGCCTCGCCACCAGCACACGCACCTGGCTGCCACTGGGGCTGTAACGCACCGCATTGTCGATCAGGTTGCGCATGAGGATGCGCAGCGGCTCGGCTGCCCCGCGCACCTCGATTTCCGCTCCCTCGGCGAGCTCCAGCTCCACGCCCTTGCGCACGGCCTCAGCCGCCACGTCGGCGATGGCCTGGGCGGCGAGGGCGCGCAGGGGGCACAGGACCAGGCTCGCAGGCGGGCCTGCTTCCAGGCGGGCAAGCAACAAGAGCTGCTCCACCAGATGCGCTGCTCGGTCGCAGCCGGCCACCACCTGGTCCAGGGCGTGGAGCCGTTCCGCCTCGCCGCCGGCGGCCCGGGCCACCTGGGCCTGGGTGCGGATGGCGGCAAGGGGCGTGCGCAGCTCGTGGGCCGCATCGGCAGTGAAGCGCCGCTCGTTTTCCAGCAGGGTGCGCATGCGGGCGAACAGACCATTGAGGGCGGCCACCAGGGGCGCCACCTCCGCCGGCGCCGGTCCCGGCAGGGGTTCCAGATTGGCGGGGTCACGGCGCTCCACCTCCCGGCCCAGGCGGGCCAGGGGCCGGAGTCCCTGCCGCACCCCCCACAGGATGATCAACGCCAGCACGGGCAACGCAATGAGCAGGGGACGCAACAGACCCGCCGCCACCTTGCGCGCCGCTTCCGCGCGCACGCCCGCGTCCTCCCCCACCTGCACCAGCAGGCTGCGGTCCCCGTTCCAGGCGGAAAACACGCGCCAGCGGGTGCCATCGGTGACACAGTCGGCATAGCCCGCGCGGGGCGGACACAGGGGCACGTCCGGCGCGTTGGCGGAATGCAGGTGCAGCCGCCCGGCGGCATCCCAAATCTGGAACACGACGTAGCGGCCGTGGCGGTGCAGCACCGGCACGTGCTCGGTATCGATTTCCTCGGGTTCATGGGCCAGCTGCGCCATGAGCAGGGCAGCGGACTGGGCCAAATGGGCGTCCAGCACCTCGTCGATCTCGTGGCTTGCGCCGCGGTAACTGAGGAACAGTGCGGCACTCCAGGCGAGCAGGGTGGCGCCCATGAGCCAGACCAGCAGGCGCCGGCGCAGCGACGCGGAAGGCTTGGATTTACGCACCGGAAGTTCCATCGCGCGGCATGAGATAGCCCACGCCGCGCACGGTGCGGATCACCTCCGGTGCCAGCTTGCGGCGCAGATGATGCACGTGCACCTCGATGGCATTGCTCTCCACTTCCTCGCCCCAGCCATAGAGACGCTCCTCCAGCTGGGCACGGGACAACACGCGCCCGGCATGCAACATCAACTCCTGCAGCAGGGCGAATTCCCGGGCGGAAACCGCCACCTCGCGGCCTGCGAATTCCACCCGATGAGCGGCGGGGTCCAGGACGAGCGCCCCCACCTGCAGGACCGGTGCCGCGCTGCCATAGCGGCGCCGCAGCAGCGCCCTGAGCCGCGCTGCCAGTTCCGCCAGGTCGAAAGGCTTGACCAGATAATCGTCGGCACCGGCATCCAGCCCCCGCACCCGGTCGTCCACCTGATCCCGCGCGGTCAGGATGAGCACCGGGACATCATCCTTGCGGTCACGCAGGCGCCGCAGCACCTCCATGCCGGGAAGCCGCGGCAGGCCCAGATCCAGCACCACGGCGTCGTAGGAGGTGGCCTTCAATGCGTGCTCGGCAGCCGCGCCATCCCGCACCCAGTCCACCGCGAAGCCGTGCTGGGCCAGACCCGCCTGGAGGCCGTCTCCCAGCAGACTGTCGTCCTCGACCAGCAAGACACGCATGGGCTCATCTCCCGTCGTTCAGCCGCTTCCCGCGCAGGCGCGCAATCCTGGCCGCATTATGCCGCAGCGCCCGCGGCCGCGCTTGCCAGGCGCGGGCACACCGGCAACAATCGTCCCCACACCTTTTCCGGACGCCGCACCACCATGGGCCCTTTTCTTCCGCGAGCCTCCCACACCGCGCTTAACCGGGGCTTAAGCCTGCCTCAGAGCCGCCGGAGCCAGACATGCGCAGCGTGATCGTGGTGGACGATCCCCGGGACTGGCCCCTCGCCCTGCCCGGGATCAGCGTGCTCGCTGCGAAACGCTATCTCACGGATCCGGCCTGCGTCGGCAGCGGGCCGGCGCAGGTATTCAATCTCTGCCATTCCTACCGCTACCAGAGCCTTGGCTATTACGTCTCGCTGCTCGCCGAGGCGCGTGGTCACCGGCCCCTGCCCCGCGTGGCGACCCTGGAGGATTTGCACAGTCCCGCCCTGGTGCGACGGCTCACCGGGGATGTGGAAACCCTCATCGGGCGCACCCTCGCCCCGCTCCAGTCCGACCACTTCGCACTGGCGGTCTATTTCGGCCGCCACCCGGTGCGCCGCTATGGGCCGCTTGCCCATCGGCTGTTCGGCCTGTTGCCGGCGCCGCTGTTGAGTGCAGAGTTCAGGCGCCGGCGCGGACACTGGCGGCTGGAGCGGCTGCGCGCGATCGGAGCGGCGGACGTTCCGGCTGCCCAGCGCGAATTCCTGCTGTCGGCGGCGCGGGACTATTTCGCAGGGCGCGGCCACGTGCACCGGCGGCCCGCGCCGCGCCTCCATCTCGCCATCCTGCACGATCCGGCCAATCCGGAGCCGCCCTCCAACCCCCGGGCCATGGAGAAATTCCAGCGCGCCGCGCGGCAGCTGCGCATCCATCCCACCCTCATCACCCGTGAAGACTTCCACCGCCTGGCCGAGTTCGATGCGCTGTTCATCCGCGACACGACCTACCCCAACCACTACACCTACCGTTTCGCGCGCGCCGCGGCCACGGAAGGGATGGTGGTGATCGACGACCCGGATTCCATCCTGCGCTGCAACAACAAGGTGTTCCTGGCCGAGCTGCTGGCCCGCCATCGCATTCCCACGCCGCGCACGCTGATCGTGCACCGGGGCAATGCCGACCGGATCGTGCCGGAGCTGGGCCTGCCCTGCGTGCTCAAGCAACCGGACAGTTCCTTCTCCCGCGGCGTGGTGAAGATCGCGAGCAGGCAGGAACTGGCAGGCGCCCTGCCCGCCCTGTTCGCCCAATCGGACCTGATCATCGCCCAGGAATGGCTGCCCACCACCTTCGACTGGCGGGTGGGCATCCTCGACCGGCAGGTGCTGTTCGTGGCCCAGTATGTCTTTCCCGAGGGCCACTGGCAGGTGATCCTGCGCGACGAGAACCGCCGCAAACTGGTGGAAGGGCCGACCCGGGCAGTGCCGGTGGACACCACCCCGCCCGCCGTGGTCAGGCTCGCGCTGCGCGCCGCCAACCTGATCGGCGACGGTTTTTACGGCGTGGATCTGAAGCAGGTGGACAGGCGCGTGGTGGTGATCGAAGTCAATGACAATCCCAACGTGGATGCAGGCAACGAAGACGGCGTGGTGGGCGACGCACTCTACCGCCGCATCATGGAGGTGTTCCTCGCGCGCGCCACAGGGCGTTTGGGGGCGGCCTGACCCCTGCGCGGCCGGTGGTCCGTCTTGCCCGCTTGCAACGTTAAAATTCATTCATGTTCTTCCTGCGCCTCCTGCTGACCTGGACCCTGCTGCTCGCGGCCTGGCCAGCCCATGGTCTGAGTGTCGCGTTCTATTACGGGCGGGAATGGCTGCCGGAGCTTTCCGCCTTCGACATCGCCGTGGTGGAGCCCCGTCATGGCTTCTCGCCCCACTCCCTGCGCCGGCCGGGCTTCGAACCCTTTGCCTACGTGAGCGTGGGCGAGCTGCACGCCGACCACCCCGCGCTCGAAGCGCTGCCCGCGGCCTGCCGGCTGGCGAAAAAACCCGCCTGGAACAGTGTCGTGCTCGACCAGGCGCGGGACGACTGTCGCCGGTACTGGATCGAGCAGGTGTTCACGCCCCTGTGGCAGGCGGGCTGGCGCGGCTTCTTCCTCGACACCCTGGACAGCTACCGGCTCGCGCCGCAGGCCGATGCAAGCCGACAGCAGGCGGGACTGGTGACACTGGTGGAAACGCTCAAGGCGCATCACCCCGGCCTGCGGCTCATACTCAACCGCGGCTTCGAACTGCTGCCCCAAATCGCGCCCCTGGTCGAAGCCGTGGCGGCGGAATCCCTGTTCGGCCGCTATGATCCGACAAGCCGCAGCTACATTGACGTGCCCGCCGCCGACCGCGAGTGGCTGTTGCAGCGGTTCAGGGAAGTGCGGGAACGCCATCGTCTGCCCGTGATCGCCATCGACTACGCATCCCCCGAGGCGCGGGATCGCGCACGCGCCATCGCCCGGCGCATCGGAGAGCTCGGCATCGTGCCCTGGGTGAGCGACGGAGAACTCCTCACCCTGGGTGTGGGCCTGCGCGAGGCCCTGCCGCGCACCCTGCTCGTGCTCTACGACAGTCGGGAAGCACCGGACCTCAACTATCTCGAAGCACACCGCTTCCTGGAACTGCCGGCCCAGTATCTGGGGCTGCGGGTGCGCTACGTGGACATGAACGGCCCCCTGCCGGATGAACCCCAGGCCGGCCGCCTGGCGGGCATCGTGCTCTGGGGCGTGGGCGAACTGACCCAACCCCAGCGGGTGCTGGACTGGCTCGGGGCACGGCGGCAGGAGGGCATCGCCATCCTGCTTTTGGGCACCCTGCCCTTCGATCCGGCGCCGGCCCTGGGCAACCGTTGGGTGAACCTGCCAGCCGGCACGGTGCTGACGGCCGGCGTCCCCGGCTACGAGGCGCCGCTGCCGCCGCGACTGGTGACGCCGGCGCAGGGGCTCGCCGGCGAGGGCATCGAATCCTGGGTGCGCGCCGGTGACAGCACACTGGCCGGTATCGCGCCCTGGGGCGGTTTCGCCCTTGCCCCGGCGCTCATCGAAGCCGTGCCGGGGGTGGACCAATACCGCTGGCTCGTCGATCCCTTCCGCCTGCTCAAAACGGGATTGCGCCTGCCCG
>JBBFMG010000128.1:0-6988 GCA_037478575.1 Burkholderiales bacterium
CCGTCCGCCAGGCCCGCATCATCACCGACATGTTGTGATAACTGTTGCCTGAGCCGAGGATCAGCACGCCTTCATCCCGCAGGGGCATGAGCGCTTTTCCCGCGGCCAGGTGCGCCGCAGGGTCGAGATCGGCGCGCAGGGAAAGTTGCAGGCAGGGAAGGTCGGCCTCGGGGAAGGCGACCTTGAGCGGCACGAACACGCCGTGATCGAAACCGCGCCGCTCGTCGAAGCCGCAGCCGAGCCCCGCTGCCTTTAACAGCCCCGCCACCCGCTCGGCGAGCCCGGGGGCGCCGGGCGCTGGCCAGGTGAGCTGGTAGGTGTGGGGTGGGAAACCGTGGTAGTCGAACAGCAGCCATGGCGCGGGATGCCTCTGCACCGTGAACTGCGGCGCTTCCCAGTGGGCCGAGATCACCAGCAGTGCGCGCGGAGTTTCCGGCAGAGTGGCAGGCAGGCTTTCCAGAAAGGCACGATGCCGCGCCCAAGTGTCCGGCGGGTCCCAGTCCATGAAGAAGCAGGGCCCGCCGCCATGGGGAATGAACAGCGTGGGCTGGCGCATCAGAACTCGGTGTAGCCCTTGGCGGCCGGCGTGTAGAAGGTGGCGGGATCGGCGGGTCTGATCTCGCCGCCCGTCTTCAGTTTCTGCACCAGATCCGGGTTGGCGATGAAGGGGCGGCCAAAGGCGACGAGATCGCCTTTGCCT
This sequence comes from Burkholderiales bacterium, assembly GCA_037478575.1. Lineage (GTDB taxonomy): Bacteria > Pseudomonadota > Gammaproteobacteria > Burkholderiales > Thiobacteraceae > Thiobacter. The sequence goes on from JBBFMG010000128.1 coordinate 701, forward strand.
GCGGCGAGATCCGCTTCCGCGCGCGCCCCATCGTAGCCGCCGGAGAGGATGTATTTGCCCCTGAAGGCCGCGCGCAGTTGGGCTTTCAGGTCCTCGCTCACCGGCGGCGCCCCCATGGAGCTGTGATCCACCACGTGGATGTAGACGAGGCCGATGTCGTTGAGCACCCCGATGAGACGCAGATAGAGCGCGTCCATCTCGGCATCGGGCGCCATGCCGTTAAACACGCCGTAGGGGGAGATGCGCATGCCGACGCGCTCGGCGCCGATGGCACCGGCCGCCGCGCGGGCGACTTCCACCGCGAAGCGGATGCGGTTGTCGATGCTGCCGCCCCAGCGGTCGGTGCGGTGGTTGGAGGCGGTGTTGAGGAACTGGTCGATGAGATAGCCGTTGGCGCCGTGCAGCTCGACGCCGTCGAAGCCGGCCGCGATGGCGTTGCGGCACGCGGCGGCATATTCCGCGATCGCGGTGGCGATATCCTCCTCGGACATCTCCGTCGGTACCGGATGCGGCTGCATGCCCTGGCTGTCCGTCCACATCTCGCCCGGCGCGGCAAGGGGCGAAGGCGCGAGAATGCGCGCGCCGGCCGGCAGATTGGCCGGATGGGCGACCCGCCCGCAGTGCATGAGCTGCACGAAGATGCGCCCGCCCGCCTGATGCACTGCGTCCGTCACCTTGCGCCAGCCGGCGATCTGCGCCTCGGAATAGAGGCCAGGGATGCGGGCATAGCCCAGGCCGTTGGGCGAGGGCGAGGTGCCTTCGCTGATGATGAGCCCCGCCTCGGCGCGCAGGGCGTAATACCGGGCCATCAGATCGTTGGGCACATTGCCCAGTGCCCGGCAGGGGGTCAGGGGCGCCATCACGATGCGGTTGGGGAGATGCAGGGGGCCAAGGTCAAGGGGAGTGAACAGGATCGTCATGGGGTTGTCCTCATTTCACGGGGATCAGGCTCTCGGCCGCGAGCGCGGCCTGGACCGCGGGACGGGCCGCGACACGGCCAAGATAATTGGCGAGACCAGCCCAGGGCGCGAGGTCCAGATTCACATATTTGCCCCAACCCAGCACGGTGAAGAGATGGGCATCCGCCACGGAAAAATCCGGCCCCATCACACAGGGGCCGCCCCAAGTCTGCGCGCCACATGCGCCAGGCGCTCGGCAAGCCGGGCCCGGATGATCGCCTTGGCGTCCTGCAGCAACGCGGGGTTGAACAGCGCGCCGAACCCCTTGTGCAATTCGGTGGAAATGAAATTGAGCCACTCCATCAGGCGATAGCGTTGCAGCGTGCCGGCGGGCGGCGCCAGGCGCTTTTCCGGCACGCGGTCGGCCAGATACTGCACGATGGCCGGCCCTCGGTGAGGATGCCCCCTCGTCAAGCTGCAGAGCCGGAACGTCACCCAGCGGGTTGATGGTCTCGTAACCGGTGCCGGTTTCGATGACGGCGCGCTGGAGGTCGATGCGTTCGAGCCGGAAGTCGAAGCCGCCCTCGCGCAGGGCGATATGCGGCGAAAGCGGGCAGGCACCGGGGGGCTGTAATAGCGCTTCATGGAGTCTCCTGTCGGTTCATTTCCGGTAGCAGGCACACTAAAGTAAGCGCAGTCTTCAGACAAGAAGGCACGCACACCGCCCATGGTTACTTCGAGGGAACCGACCTGCCCCCTGACGACCTGCCTGCCGATGCCGCCGAAGCCTTCGATGAAGCGCCGCCATCACCCGGTCAGCGCAGCTGTCCCGTGCGGGGCGTGCTCGACCGCTTGGGCGACAAGTGGTCGACGCTGATCCTGGTGACCCTGTCGCAGGGGCCGCAACGACACGCCACCCTGCACAGCCTGCGTGGGCGAGCAGGTTGCGAGGCAGGCGCCCCTTCTGCGTTCCTTCGCCGGCAGGCCGATGGAAGACGGTTGAGCCGGGCCAGCCGCGGCGGTGCGCAGCGCGCTGCCTCGCCGGCCTTCCCGTTGTGTCTCGGGGCTGCGCGCCCTGCATGCGGCCATTCTCGCAACTTTTTGGGGCCGGCCGAAGCCCGAAGCCGGGAACTTTCTTCCGGCTGTCACCCATTGTCCAGCCGTCTGCACCTTCGAAGGCCACGGGGATTCGCGCCAGCCTGCCTGAGGCGGGCTGCCCATTGTTCGGATCCGAGTCATTGGTTAGGGTCTGTCGAGGAGGACGATGCGGCACGACAGAGGCAGGGAATGCCCCACGGTGTGCTATAAAGTAAAGACCTGACCCCGCCTTGCAAATACCTTGTGGTCCGCGTCTCGTTATGGTAATTTCGCCACAACGGTATGATCCCCAACCTCCAGGTAAGGGAACGTTCTGCATGAAGCATTTGCGCGCCTTGCTCGTCGTCTGCTCATGGCTCATCGCCGCGCTTGGCCACAGCACGGCGCAGGCTGCCGACTCGTTGCTGGTTTTCGCCGGCGCCGCGACCGTACCGCCCACCACAGAGGCGGCCAGGGCCTTCGAGCGCAAGACCGGCATCAAGGTCGATGTGGTATTCGGCGGCTCGGGATATGTGCTGTCCCAGATGAAGCTTGCCAGGCAAGGCGACCTGTACTTTCCCGGCTCTTCCGACTATATGGAAGTGGCCAAGCGCGAAGGTTATGTGCTGCCCGAAACCGAAAAGATCATCGTCTATGTCGTGCCCGCCATCAATGTGCAAAAGGGCAACCCGTACAACATCCGGGGGCTCAAGGACCTGCTCAAGCCGGGCTTGCGCGTGGCCATCGCCAACCCGGAGGGTGTCTGCGTCGGCGCCTATGCAGTGGAAATTTTCGAGAAGGAACTGACTCCCGCCGAACGCCAGCAACTGAAGGCCAACATCAGGAACTACACGGGCTCCTGCGAGCAGACCGCCACGGCGATTTCGCTCAAGCTTGCCGATGCGGTGATCGGCTGGCGCGTATTCCAGTACTGGGACCCGGAACGCATCGAGACCATTCCGCTGCCAAAAGAAATGATCCCGCGCATCGGCTACATCCCGATCGCCATCAGCAAGTTCAGCAAGCAACGCCCGCTCGCCCAGCGCTTCATCGACTTCCTCACCGGTCCCGAAGGACAGGCGATCTATGCCAAACACAACTATTTCGCCGATCCGGACAGCGCCTTCAAGTGGCTCGGCGCGGTCAAGCCCGTTGGCGGTGAATACGTGGTGCCGAAGGAATGGATCGACCTGCGCACCACCATCGATCCGAAGAAGGCCGCCAAACCGTGAGCCAAACCGGCCTGCGCGCCAGCATCGCCGCCGCGCTGGGGGTACTGGCGCTTTATGCCGGCCTGATCGTCTCGCTGTTCTGGTTCCTCGACGGCGGAGTGTTTTGGCGCACCCTGTTTTCGGAGCGCAGCTTCTTCTCGATCCGCTTGTCCCTGATGGCCGCCACCGTCGCCACGACCCTGGCGCTGCTCCTGGCGATTCCCGCCGCCTATGCGCTGTCGCGCTACCGGTTTCCCGGTCGGGAGGCGACCGAGACCGTGCTGGAATTCCCGATCATCGTTTCCCCCGCGGCGCTGGGGGCGATCATCCTGATCTTCTTCAACAATCCCGTCGGCGCGTGGATTCAGGAACACGTCGTCTATTTCGTCTTTGGTTTCGCCGGTATCGTACTGGCGCAGTTCATCACGATTCTGGGGCTTTCGGTGCGCATGCTCAAGGCCGCCTTCGACGCGGTGCCGGTGGAGCTGGAGACGGTGGCGCGGACCCTGGGCGCCTCGCCGCGTCACGTCTTCGTCACCGTCACGCTGCCCCTGGCAAGAAACGGCCTGATCGCCGCCTTCATCCTCAGCTGGGCGAAGGCGCTGGGCGAGTTCGGTGCGACGCTGATGGTCGCCGGCTCGATGGCGATGCGCACCGAAACCCTGCCGATCGCCATCTTCATGAAGCTCTCGTCGGCCGATATCGAGGGCACAGTGGTGCTGATCCTGATTCTCGTCGCCATCGGGCTCTCGGCGTTGTTTGCTGCGCGCCATATCCTTGGCAAGGCCGTCCATGCTTGAGGTGACACAGCTTTGCGCCCGTGCCGGCGACTTTGTGCTCCGGGACATCCATCTCACGATCGGTGGGGGCGAATGCCATGCCGTGCTCGGCCCCTCCGGTTCGGGCAAGAGCACCCTGCTCAATGCAGTGCTCGGCACCGTACCAGTGAGCGCGGGCCGCGTGCGGCTCGCCGGCGAGGAGATCAGCACGCTGCCGCTGGAGCGCCGCCAAATCGGTTACGTGCCGCAGCACCTCGGCCTGTTTCCCCATCTCTCGGTCATCGACAATCTGCTCTACAGCGCCCGCGCCCGGCGCGTGCCGGCGGCCGAATACCGTCCGCTGCTCGACCACCTGGTCGAGATGACCGGCATCGGTCATCTGCTTGCGCGCCCCATCGCCACGCTCTCCGGCGGCGAACGCCAGCGCATCGCCCTGGTGCGCGCGCTCGCCGCCAACCCCCGCGTGGTGCTCCTGGACGAGCCCTTCACGGCCTTGAATGAGAGTCTGCGCCGCGAGCTGTGGTGGCTGGTCAAGGCCCTGCAACAGGAACGCGGGCTGACGGTAATGATCGTCACGCATGATCTCGCCGAGGCGTATTTTCTTGCCGACCACATCACGGTGCTGATCGATGGCCGGCAGGAGCAGAGCGGCGACAAGGCCACCGTGTATCGCCACCCCGCCAGCGCGGCGGTGGCGCGTTTCCTTGGTTTGAAGAATCTTTTTCCGGCCCGCACGCTCGGGGCTGGGAGCGTGGATTGCCCGGCACTGGGCGGACGTCTGGCCATCAGTGGCAGTGAAAGGGCTGGCAGGGAGATGCTGCTCGCCATCCGCCCCGAGCATATCGCGCTGCGCCGGCCGGCGGATCCGCCGCGTGCCCAGGAAACGCGCCTGGCGGGCCACTTCGAGGCCGTGCTCGATCTTGGCGAGTCGGCGCAGCTTTACTTTCGCGCCGCGACGGGGGCGCTGCTCGAGGTGCGCTGCGGCAGCCGGGTGGTGCAGAAACAGGGCATCGCCGCCGGGCATGCCGGCATGGTGGGGCTGCCGGCGGACGACCTATTCCTCATCCCCGCCGACGCGCAAGCTTGAGGAGTGTGTCCAGTTCGGGACGGGCCGTTGCATTGAGTTTGGTCTCCAGCGCGTCATAGGCGGCAACGAGCGCCTCGCCCAAGGAGGTGAGATGCGCGCCGCCACCGGCCCGCCCGCCGGTGGCGGTTACGATGACTGGCGCGGGCAGGCCGCGATTCAGGCTGTCGATGAGCAGCCAGGCGCGCTTGTAGGGCATGGCCAACGCCCGCGCCGCCGCGCTGATGGAGCCAAGCTCTCCCACCTTGCGCAACAGATCGATCTTGCCGGGACCGAGAGAAAGCTCGGGGCCCAGATACAGACGGGGGCGGATCAGCGGTTTTGCACGCATCGGCGTTATTCTGCCAGAAAGGGCCAGTGGCACCGACTTTCCCACTGCGGGCCGTTGCCGGCGGCTGCGAATCGATGCGGCCCGCGGTCGGCGAAGAGCCGCCCGCAGATTTCGACGAGCGCCTGCCCCCGGCGCTGCCCCGGATGCCTTTGTCAGCCATGCCCGCTTTTCCATGGTCTGGAGGTTGACTTCATGCCCGGGCAGGATCCGGGTGGCATCGCTTCGCGCCTTCTGCGCCCGGGCCCCCCGGCCCATCGGGCAGCCCACTGCCTGCAGCAAGCCCTTTGGGAGGATGGACGGGCAGGTAGCCATGACTTTAGGTACAAAAAACCCTCCCGCGCGGGGAGGGTTTTTGCCGGATGGGGCCCGATCAGTATTCCATCTCGGGCATGGCCGGGGTGCTGGCCTTCTCCTCCTTCGGCGCCTCGGCAATGGTGGCGTCGGTGGTGAGGATCAGGCCGGCCACGGAGGCGGCGTTCTGCAGGGCAGACCGGGTCACCTTGGTGGGATCCAGCACGCCCATCTCCATCATGTCGCCATACTGGCCGGTCTGGGCGTTGTAGCCGAAGTTGCCGGTGCCTTCCATGACCCGGTTGACCACCACGGACGGCTCCTCGCCGCAGTTGGCCACGATCTGGCGCAGGGGCTCCTGCAGGGCACGCAGCACGATCTTGATGCCGCAGTCCTGGTCGTGGTTGTCGCCCTTGAGGGCCGCCACGGCCTTGGAGGCACGCAGCAGGGCCACGCCACCACCGGGCACCACACCCTCTTCCACCGCCGCGCGGGTGGCATGCAGGGCGTCTTCCACGCGCGCCTTCTTCTCCTTCATCTCGACCTCGGTGGCAGCACCCACCTTGATCACCGCCACACCGCCGGCGAGCTTGGCCACCCGCTCCTGCAGCTTCTC